>JBLHOX010000198.1:0-6190 GCA_047623725.1 Dokdonia sp.
ATGCATTATCTCAATACCTCAACGATAATGTCGGGATGAGTTTTTCAAATTACATCAATAAACATCGTATTGATACCGCTGCAAAAATGCTACAATCTAACGATCTTCTTACCCTAGAAGCTATAGGAAATGAATGTGGCTTTAAGTCTAATTCTACCTTTTACGCTGCTTTTAAAAAGAATAAAGGTGTGACGCCTGCTCAATTCAAAAAGTCTTTTAAATAGCTATTTTTTTTCTTCGGAATTATAAATTTGTAGGTTATTGGTCTACAAAAAGAGTACTTTTTAGTGTATATACAATAGGTTTGTAATGTCTTTGTTACACAGAGATGTACACACTTAACATTCATCAAACAATAATAGTACACTTATGAAAAAAATACTTCTAATCCTTCTTGTATTTGTAGGAGCTCAAAACTGTATAGCGCAATCTGATGATGTCTTAATTAGAGAGACATTAACCAAGTATATAAACGGATCTACTGGTGGGCAACCTGCATTATTAAAAGAAGCATTCCACCCAGATCTTAACCTGTATTATGTAAAAAATAATACCGTTGCAACCTGGTCTGGTGTTGCGTATATAGCAGATACTAAAGAAGGGAAGCCTACAGGTGAGAAAGGAAAAATCCTATCTGTAGATTATGAGAATAATGCCGCTGTCGCGAAAGTAGAAATCTCCCATCCTGATAATCCGACCCCATATATCGATTACTTTATGCTATTAAAAACCAATGGTACATGGACCATCATCCATAAAATGTTTACAAAGAAAGTAGCAAAAAAATAATCTAAACGATGAAGAGCCTGTAAAATTTAAACGCATACGATAATTACGTGTACATCTTAAAGAGAAGTAAGTGAATCATTAGTGAGAGAGTATGGTTAAGTACGCTTTCGCGAAAGCGTACCCTTTATCTCATACATATCTAATTTACTTATTCACTACCAATTGTTGCCCAATTCTGAGTGTACTTGTTTTTCTAATGGAGTTTTCCTTACAAATAGCTGTGATGGAAGTGCGATGTCTATTGGCAATTTTGGAGAGCGTATCTCCTTTTTTGACAACGTATATTTTCTTTTGCTCTTCTTCGTTTAAAAGAGCTTCATCATAAGTAGTTGCTATTAAGATATTACTTTGTCTTTTAGAACTATGTAAATAAGGAGTTGCCCATCTTCTAGTGACCCAAAGTTCTTGATGACGGATGCTATTTTCTTCGGTAAATTCAAATAAATACTCTGGATTGATATACACGCCTTTATAACTTACAATAAGATGCAAATGACTCCCTCTAGAATTCCCTGTATTACCCCCTTTACCAATGATAGTTCCTTCTGTAATGGTGTCATTTACTTTTACTATCTGCTTAGATAGATGTGCATACACTGTTTCTAAGCCATTATAATGTCGTACCACGACCGTTTTACCTAAACCCGGAAATGTCTTTACAGCGCGTACTTTTCCATCAAATATTGCCATCACATCATCACCCGTGATTAAGTCTATATCAATGCCTTTATGAGCTCTACGGTTACGCCATCCATACCGAGAGGTCACTACTTTTTTACGAACTATAGGAGACGTATACGTACTATCTGTAAATACAACCCCAAAAGGATAGGTTTGTCTATACCCTTTATAAGGGTTAAACGTGGTGTTGTCCCAATGTTCTGTCATAAAAACTTGTGCTAAACTATCTCTCTTGGAATCTTGAATAATAGTGTCACGTAACAGCGTTAAAGAAAGAGAATCAAGCTTGACAGTGTTAAAATCCATAAGCTGACTAAATCCTTGATATGTACTAAAAAGGAGGATAAAAAAAAGAATACGTTTCATAAAATAATTAAAATAGAGATGTAATACTAATTATAATTTAAAATCGTATAAGAATAATTTGAATTTTAGTGTGCCTAGATGAAGTAGAAAATCAAAGCATAGTCTTAACTACGATTTTATTTTATCCTGAAATATTAGGTGCTCTAAAAACTAATTATTTATGCTGTTTTAAGTTTTAAGTAGTATTAATAGTAATGCATATAGTTATAAGACTACATACGTAACGTAAATATGTTTGGATTATGATAATTTATTTTTCGAAATACGGAAGAGGATCCATACTCTTTTTATAATGCTTTAATTCATAGTGCAAATGAGGTCCAGAAGAATTACCTGTCATACCAACATAGCCTATCACATCTCCTTTTTTTATAGGTTTTCCATAATTTGTATTAAACCCTTTTAGATGTGCATACCACGTTTCATAACCATCTTGATGTCGGATTTTAATTATATTACCCCATGCACTTACTTCTCTAGATAGAAAAACAGTACCATCGGCTGTGGCGATAATAGGAGTGCCTAGTGCGGCTCTGATATCTATTCCCGTATGAATTTTTGATTTTTTAGTCTTCGGATCTTTTATATCAGCATTAAAAAAAGCAGTAATCTGTTGCCTTGAACTTCCTTCTACAGGAAAAGCAAAGGAGGGAACAACGTCTGTATTTTCTATCTTTTGTACAACATCGTGTACGATACTACTTTCTATAATAGGCTTACTAAAAGCGATTAAGAATAAAGCACACATGGGAAGCACTAGAAAATAAGTGAGCTTTGATCGATTATGAGATGCATTTTTGGTCATCATGTCTATTCTTTTTTTGAGGATGGGTGTATTAAAATAACTGTAAAGCTGATGAGACTTCTTGATTTCTAAACTATCTACAATTAATTGTAAATAGTCAGATGTCTTTACATCTTCCTGAAGTACATATTGATCTGCTTGATATTCATGTACAGAGGTAAGCGTTTTTCTATATAGATACACCAGCGGATTCCACCAAAAGAAAGCGATGTACATTTCTACGAGAAAAATATCAATAGTATGCCGTAATTGGCTATGTGCTTTTTCATGTACAATAATCAAAGGATTATAGGTCATTCCTTGAGGAAGAAATATCCAGTGGAAGTAGGAGAAAACATCAGATACGGGAGCTTCATAAAGTATCTGTCCTTGCTTGTTAATAGGTGTTGATTGCTTTTTAAGAAGAAATAAACGATACATACTCATACCAAATCGAAGTAAACAAATCCCAACGCCTAAAAAGTATATACCTTTCAAAAGAGTTAGATAATTAAAAGGGATAGTTGTTAACGTTTGATGCAGGGGCGTTACTACTTGCGTCGTTGTTATTGCCGTAATTTGTTCAAATAATTGTGGGATTTCTTCTATAGGATGTATGATAGGAGGAACTAGTTGTGTAAGTAAAGGAATGATGATAGATAATGGCAATATGGCTAGTAGAATGCCTCTATTTAAAACATGAAAGGTGAGTTTACTAAACACACATTGGTACACGATGTAGAGCACCGAGAAAATAATCATGGCTTGAAAAAGATATACGAGCATATTAGTTGTCATTTTCTTTTAAACGTTCTATTTTTTCTTCGATCATACGTTTCATCTTTTCCAATTCGGTAAGATTCATATCTTCTCCTTCGGTAAAAGACAATGCAAATGTACTTGCCGAACCACTAAAGAAACTCCCAATCATATTCTTGATATGCCTTTTGAAATAAGCATCTTTAGCAATTGTAGGGGCGTACTGTCTTATTTTTCCAAAGGTTTCATATTGTAAAAAATTCTTTTTTACCAATACGCGTACAACGGTAGAGATGGTGGTATATGCAGGCCTAGGTTCTGGAAATGCATCTACAATGTCTTTAAGAAATGCTTTTCCCAATGTCCATACATATTGCATCACTTGTTCTTCTGCCTTTGTAAGTTCTTTCATAGGGCAAATATATAGCTTTTTTTGAGTTACGACTATAAATATAGTCATACAACTATATTTATAGTCGTAATGATACATAAGTAGCTTATTTACAGTAATTAAAAGAGTGTTAAAAATTTCTAAATTTATAATACTAGCAGATGAATACTTCTTGAATGGTGCTGTATACGCTTTCGTACTTCGATAAACTCAGCATAAACTTCTACGTGGTTATAACTCCTAGAAAGCGTATAAATAATATAGAAGAATAACTTTTAAAACATAAAAAAGGTCAGACATATCACATGTACTTGCTTGTCTGACCTTTCATCCAACTAATGTGCGGGATGTTTATTTGCTTAACAATGGTAGCAATAATAGTTCTGACAAAAATCGCCTGGAGCACAGTCTGCGTTTGAAGTACATTGTGGTGTAATACAATGACCACCAGCGCTACAAACACGGCCGCCAAAACAATCGTTATTAGAATCGCATTCAAGTCTTATACCACCAATAATAGTTACTTGCTGACTTTTTCCTAATTTCTGAACTCCTTCGATTTTTAAAATGTTTTTTAACATGAGTAATAGTTTAAAAGTGATTTTATTGTGAATATTTAAAGACACTCACAGTCTATGTCTTTCCTTGCAAGAAATTTTTAAGACATACGCCTTGTATGTTTACTGTTTCTGTTTTTTTTGATATATGGAAACTAACATGCTAATTGGTTTAAAAAATTGCAATTAGTGTGATCATTTAGAGACACTCACAGTATATGTTTTTATGCTATATAATATTTACATATATAGTGTGGCTATAACAACGGGAATAGAAAGAGCTGAAAGCGATAAAAAGATAGTCACACCTCAAAGCCAAGTATGCTAACAATCAGATAAAGGCTTGTAAAATAAGCCATAACCAGCTCTTTAAACGAAATGCTATGAGTCCCTTTTAATTCTTTAGAATTAATAAAATCTCCACAAGTATTGCTAGTCTTTTATAGACTGTCACATCGTTTGGAAATCCTTTCATCTTTTATTTCGAGCTCTTCCTTTGTTATAAAATATCCCGTCATAAGTACTATATTATTAGGTAATTTTTTTTATGTAAATAGCTTATTATAAGTTAGTTTATATTGCTAATCTATAAAGAACACTGACGTATAAAAAGAAAGGGATAGGCAGATTTATAAATTTGACATTCTTTATAAGTAGGAGGAAATACCCATACATATATAAAGTGTTTCCTCGGTACGTTACATGTAGTTTATTACTTTTTAAGTAGTGATTTGGTATACGTGTTAGCACCTATGTTTATGACATAGTAATAGTGCCCTGGAGATACATCTGGATTTTGAAAATGATAAAGCATACCATCCTGTTTTTGAGTTCCTAGTTTGAGAGGGCTTGTATAAAGTTGTACTCCTGTCGTGGTATAAATAGTTATTTGTGCTTTTGAGTCTACATCCTTGGTAGAATTCTGAATATACATATCTGATTGTACTGGGTTTGGATATACGTCTATCGTATTTGTTTGAGAAGCATGAGTAGATTCTGCTGGACTTGGGAAAAGATAGCTTCTTACAGTAAAATTGCCTCTAAGCTTAGACACTTGAATCCTACCTGATGGTGAATTGTTTAGATAAAGATTAAAGTAGAGTCGTTTGATCCCTATTTGATTAAACTCAAAACGTTCTTCATTAGTTTCTATAGGAAAACCTTCCTCATCATCTTCGTCAACGGGCGGAATGGTTATAGGCTTTAATCCTCCTACTATTGGATCATCATCAACTAATGGAGAAACACCAGAAAGGTCAACTTCTTCTAGGTATTCTATTCCAAAGTCGAGAGGTTCAAGAGGAGTTATTGAAGAGTCGTATTTCAAAATAATCCGAAACCCAACATAATCTTCTAAGTCAAAAATTCTATTTTGAGGAGTATATTTAGGAAATTCTAAGGAATACTTTTGAGCAAAATCTACATGACCATTAGTATGTAGAGTGATACTATCTTCTACGTGTAATACGATGTCATAACGATACGTAAACAGTTGGGATATTCTTTCTGTTGGAGCTTCAGTCTGTTGAGAGTTTGCGTTTGTAACCATGCCTAAACATATGACTACTAATAGAATGAAATTTTTCATGAGAATAAAATTTTAAGGTGTACTCAAATATACAGATCAGCACACCTCGTTTATAATCGCATAAAATCAAATTTATAAATTTGACATTCTATGTAAATGTTTCAGACGCTAATTGTTTGATATAATAAGAGGGAGTTAAGCCGGTATGTGTGGATACTTCGGTTCGATTTGTGCCAGTGATTTCGGAGTTATGATGCCAGTGATTTCGGATCAAACTGTGCCAATTTTCACGTTTTGATTTGTGCCAGTTGATTTCTGACATTTATTTAAACGGT
>JBLHOX010000199.1:0-6133 GCA_047623725.1 Dokdonia sp.
GATGTTTCTATGTGTACCTGTAACCCTCTTGCTTTAAGCAAGCTCGTAAGTGGGTACATATCCCACATCAAAGGTTCACCACCTGTCACTAC
The DNA here is from genome assembly GCA_047623725.1 of Dokdonia sp. GTDB lineage: Bacteria > Bacteroidota > Bacteroidia > Flavobacteriales > Flavobacteriaceae > Dokdonia. The sequence continues at coordinate 93 of JBLHOX010000199.1, forward strand.
AATCGTATCGCTATACTTGGCTGCATTATCGGCAATAGTCACTGCCTCTGTAGGTGGATGAATCGCTGCATCCCAACTCTCTTTTACATCACACCAATGGCAACCCACATCACAACCACCGATACGAATAAAATACGCAGCGGTTCCTTTATGGAATCCTTCTCCTTGAATGGTATAAAACTCTTCCATCAAAGGAAGTAGTTCTCCTAAATCTACTCGTGATTTTATGGCCTCTTTTGTCATAGAGTGCAAAAATACAAAATGAAAATTCGTATAACACAACAAGTCGTTGTAAACTCGCTATCTATTGATTATTGTTTGGATGCACGCTTTCGCGAAAGCAAAAGACCCACCAACAAAGCAATGCCACAACCTACAGCTAATGCCATGAAGCTTAGACGCAGACTAGAAATTTCAGCTAAAAACCCCATACTTGCTGGAGCTACCATAAATCCTAAAAAACCAACCCCTGCAACAAGAGAAATCCCTTCTGAAGAGCTCACACCTTTTACTTTTCCTGCCAGCCTAAAGAGCTCAGGTATCACCACCGAAAAGCCAATCCCTATACCACCAAAGCCTACATAAGGCAAAATACCTACCTCTAGAAAAATAGTAATATATCCTAGTATAGCAATCAGACAGCCTATAATAATAATTTTCAAAGAACCTAAACGTTTGCTCACCGCATCTCCAAAAAATCGCCCGATGGTCATCGCTGCACTAAAAATCACAAACCCAAGACCCGCCATCCACTCTATAGAAACACCTACAATATCTTGAAGATATAATTTGCTCCACTGCTCGATAGCGCCTTCACTTCCCATCACAATCAAGCCTATAATCGCAAGTCCAATAAGAGGTTTTAACACGCCTTTTTTAATTCCTTTCTTCTCCTCAACAACAGCACTCTTTATGTGTATATAATTTTTTGCTAGCAATAGATTTGTCACGATGACACAAAAAGAGGCAATCATCATATGATATACTGGAATTGTCACCTGTCCTATAAACAAGCTTCCTACGCCAGCGCCTAATACACCTCCTAAACTAAAAAAACCATGCGCCGCGCTCATAAAAGGGACATCATCTGCCTCTTCAATATCAGATATCAACGCATTCATACTAATATCTGTCATCCCACAAGCGATTCCTGTAAAAAGCAATGTGATACAGAAAAGGAGATAATTGGTGGCGATTAATGGACCTAAAAACAAGGAAGAAAATAAGACAACCCCTATAATAGTCACTCTTCCTACGCCTATAGATTTGACTAATCTTGATGTAAATAAAATAGCGAGTAATACGCCTAATGCATAACAAAATAGAGCCGCGCCTAACTCACCATCAGACAGTGCTAGCTTTTCTTTAATTCTAGGAATGTATAGCACCCACGTTCCTAAGATGACATTGAGTGATGCAAATACCCATACTGGGGCAAAATACCGCTTTCGCGAAAGGATTAAAAAGAGAGAATTCATCGTGCTAAAACTACTAAATCCCAAAGAATAAAACCGACAAAGTATCTATCGAATTACGAAAACGTTTACGTAAATTTCTTTCTACATCGCGGTATAATACGTATTTTTATAGGCATAAGAATTATCGATGACAGTATCCAAAACTACCTATCAAAATACACTCGCTTTCGCGAAAGCGCAAGACACCCAAGATCCGCTTTCTCATTTTAGAGATCGTTTTTATCTCCCTGTAGATAAAGAAGATGACCCACTTGTTTATATGTGCGGAAACAGCCTTGGTTGTCAACCAAGATCTGTAGCTCTCTATCTAGAACAAGAGCTCAATGATTGGGCAAACCTAGGCGTAGAAGGGCATTTTGATGCAAAAAATCCTTGGATGCCGTATCACGAATCTCTAGCAAATCAAATGGCAGGCATTGTAGGCGCCTTACCAAGTGAGGTGGTGATTATGAATACACTTACCACAAACCTACACTTAATGATGGTCTCTTTTTACAGACCAACGCCTACTCGTCATAAAATTATTATAGAAAGTGATGCATTTCCATCAGACAGATATGCGGTCGAAAGTCAGATCAAACATCATGGACACGATCCTGCCGAAAGCCTTATCCTATGGAAACCTAGAGAAGGAGAAGATTTATGTCGTTATGAAGATCTGGAAGCACTCGTACAAGAACACGGAGACAGTATCGCGCTCTTCTTAATAGGAAATACCAATTATTATTCTGGACAATGTTTCCCTATTGATAAAATCACACAATTAGGTCACAACAATGGCAGTAAAGTAGGTTTTGATCTTGCGCATGGCGTAGGTAATATCATGCCTGACTTACATAAAAACGGACCAGATTTTGCCGTTTGGTGTACCTATAAATATTTAAATAGCGGCCCCGGAAGTTTAGGAGGCTGTTTTGTACATGAGCGTCATCATAGTAATAAAGAACTCAATCGCTTTTCAGGGTGGTGGGGTCATAATAAAGATACGCGTTTTAATATGCGACATGCGTTTGACCCAATCCCTTCCGCCGAAGGATGGCAATTATCAAATCCTCCTATTTTGTCTATGGCAGCAGTAAAAGCTTCTTTAGATATTTTCGCGGAAGCGGGCATGGAAAATTTACGTGTAAAATCAATTCATCTTACAGGATATTTAGAATACTTACTGGACGATTTGAACAATGATCGTATCTCAGTGATTACCCCTAGAGATCCTGAACAAAGAGGTTGCCAACTATCGATTCAAGTGAAGAATGCGGATCGTAGTTTGCATGATCAATTAACAAAAGCAGGTGTGATTTCAGATTGGCGTGAGCCTGATGTGATTCGTGTGGCTCCTACTCCATTATATACAAGTTATGAAGATGTGTATGAGCTTGTGCAACGACTTAAACAAGTATTAGAATAAATAAAAAGATACCCGCCTTCGCGGGCATTACTATGCATATACCAAAAATCTATAAAAATGAAGATCCTGAACAAATCAGATCTTTTATAAAAGCGAATAGCTTTGGAATATTTGTCACCAATAAAGGCGGAATTTCACTCGCTACACATATTCCCTTAGAATATGCACAAAAAGAAGATGGCACTGAAATATTACATGCACATATCTCAAAAGCAAATGAGCAATGTGCACACATTATAGACGGAGCAGAAGCATTATGTATTTTTAATGGCCCCCATAGTTATGTTTCTAGCAGTTGGTATGATTTTGAAGAAGTCCCTACCTGGAATTATATTGCTGTACAGGTACGCGGAAAATTGACCGTATTGGATAAAGAAGGGTTATGGAATTCTGTAAAAACCTTAATGCATACCTATGAAAGCAAACAAGAAAACCCAGTGCAGATGGAAGCCCTTTCTGAAAAAACATTACGGCAGATGAATGGTATCATGGGTTTTGAAATTGCGATATCATCTATAGAAGCAGCTTATAAACTATCTCAAAACAGAGATGACAAAAACCATGCACACGTTGTTGATCACTTGCATAAAAATAGTGATGCGAGTAGTCAAGCTGTTGCAAATGAGATGGAGAAATTAAGGGATACGAAAAAGGAGAATAAAGATTAATTAAAGAGATTCCCTTTTGAAGAAAACACAAAGAAAAACGGAGTCATTACAAAATAAGTGAAGTATTAACTTAAAGAGGTTCCCGCCTTCGCGGGAATGATCATATGAAGACACAAGAACACATATTAATTATAGGCGCTGGACTTTGTGGTTCGCTACTAGGACTCCGTATGGTACAAAGAGGCTATAAAGTTACTATTGTAGAAAAACGTCCTGATCCTAGAAAAGTACATCAAGATGCTGGTAGATCTATCAACCTTGCTTTTTCTAATAGAGGAATGACAGGAATCAAATTGGTAGGACTCGAAGAAAAGGTGCGTAAGCTTTGTATTCCTATGAACGGGCGTATGATTCATGATACAGAAGGAAATACATTCCTTAGTCCGTATAGTGGTCGTACAGATGAATATATCAATTCTATATCTCGTAGTGATCTTAATGAAATGTTGCTAGATGCCGCAGATCAATTTGACGATCTTACTATTCATTATAACTTAGGGTGTCAAGAAGTAGATTTAGAAAACGCTACTGCTACGTTTAAAGAATATACGACAAAAGAGATGCATACTTTTTCTGGAGATGTGATTCTTGGAGCAGATGGTGCTGGATCTTCCTTACGTAAGAGTATGTACTTAAATAGAAAGTTTTTATTTAGTTTCTCTCAAGAATATTTAGGGCACGGGTATAAAGAACTTTCGATTCCTGCGACAGAAGATGGCGGGTATCGTACGGAGAAAAACGCACTTCATATTTGGCCGCGAGGTCGTGATATGATTATTGCATTACCTAACTTGGATGGTAGTTTTACAGTTACCCTATTCTTGGATTATGATGATGCACCCGATAGTTTTGCATCTCTTAGTTCTCCAGAAGCTATTAAAGAATATTTTACCAGACAATTTCCAGATGCCGTGGCAATGATGCCAAATTTAATCCAAGAGTTTCAGGAGAACCCTACGGGTCCTTTAGGAACGATTAAATGTAGTCCGTGGCATTCTTTCGGGAAGACCTGTATTCTAGGAGATGCAGCGCATGCTATTGTTCCTTTTTATGGACAAGGGATGAATGCTAGTTTTGAAGATGTCGTTGTTTTTGATGCCATTCTTGACAAACATCAAGGAAATTGGGAAACCGTTTTCAAAGAGTATGAAAAAGCACGTAAAAAAGATACGGATGCCATTGCTGATCTTGCCGTAGATAACTTTCATGAAATGAAAGAGCATACAGCAAACCCATTATTTCAAGAGAAACGAAAATTAGAAACTGCTTTTGAAAAAGAGTTTCCAGAAGAATATTATTCGAAGTATAGCCTCGTTACTTTTAATGAAGCTATAGGATATAGAGAAGCGATGTTACGGGGGAGAGCGCAAGACAAAGCGATACTAAGTTTACTAGATGAAGGAGCACTTCCTGAGGGTCTTTCGCTTAAAGCGAAACTAGAAAAAATACAAAAAGAAACGAATGACATATTGCATGATGATGCTATTGTCGAAAACTTATAGATAGGTTCTCGACTGCGCTCGAACGAGCATTCTCGACTGAAGCCTGTCTTGAGTGAAGTCGAAAGGCTCGAACGGACATTCTAAAAGAATAAGAATTTCAAAACGATGTCTGTTCGAGCGTAACTAAGTAACAAAATAGTATCTAAATGTCATCTCGAGCGCAGTCGAGAGCTATTAAAACGATCAAGTATCTTTTGAAATGAAAACCTATTATGTATATATTCTGAAATGTGTTGATGAAAAATTATATACAGGTATGACTAACGATATTGACAGACGCTTTGACGAACATCAACTAGGAAGAAACAAAGATAGTTTTACCTATACTAGAAGACCTGTTGAATTAATTTTCCATCAAGTATTCAATGATGTAGAACAAGCTATTTATTTTGAAAGTAAAATAAAAAAAATGGAGTGCTCAAAAAAAGATAGCTTTGGCCAATGGAGATTATGATATGATTCAGATATTAGCAGAATGTAGAAATACGAGTCATTCTAAATACAAACCATAGATAGTTCTCGACTGCGCTCGAACGGATAACCGAGAAGTATCGATTTTCGAAGTAATGTCTACTCGAGCGCAATTGAAAAACAAAATAGAATCTAAAATGTCATCTCGAGCGCAGTCGAGAGCTACCATTAAAAATAAACAAAACCATGAGCAGTAATTTAGTAGAAGGCAAAGCGAGTCCGCGAGGGGCATATCCACATGTAAAACGTGCGGGAGATTTTTTATTTATTTCTGGAACGAGTAGTAGACTTCCTGATAACACCTTTGCGGGGGTTAACAAAATAGATGAAATGGGCACCATGCATCTTGATATTAAAGAACAAACACGTGCTGTATTAGAAAACATCAAAGATTACCTCGCTACCGAAAATGCAACCATGGCAGATGTGGTTGATGTGACTTCATTTCTAGTAAATATGAACGATTTTGGAGGGTATAACCAAGTATATGGAGAGTACTTCAATAAAGAGACAG
>JBLHOX010000200.1:0-6113 GCA_047623725.1 Dokdonia sp.
TATTCAGGTATATTTTTAAGTGTTTTGCCTAAACGACCTAATTCAATATTATCTTTTTCTATCACTGCAATTCTTGCTTCTGTTTCAGATGCAACATAAGCAGGATCAAAATCCTTGTAAGATAATGTAGTAGCTCCCATAGAAGCAACTTGCATAGATACAGACTTAGCAACTTCAGCAGCAGCATCTGCAGCAGATGATAAACCTACTAAAGCTCCAATTTTATTACCGTGTACATAAGATCCTACAAAAGGAGCTTCTAATGTTTTGAAACCACCGATCTCGATTTTCTCACCGATAACACCAGTTTGCTCAATAAGCTTTTCTGCAACAGTCATTCCTTCAAAATCTGCAGCAAGAAATTCTTCTTTAGAATTTGTTCCTAAAGCGATATCTGCCATTTGGCGAGCCATCGCTACAAAAGAATCATTTTTTGCAACAAAATCAGTCTCACAGTTAAGTGATACAACAACACCTCTAGTATTATCATCATTGATTTTTGAAACAACAGCACCTTCACTAGAATCTCTATCAGCTCTTTTTTCAGCAATTTTCTGTCCTTTCTTACGAAGGATAGTGATTGCTTTGTCAAAATCACCTTCTGCTTCTACTAATGCTTTTTTACAATCCATCATACCGGCTCCGGTAGATTTTCTAAGCTTGTTTACTTCTGCGGCTGTAATTTTTGCCATTTTATTTAAGTATTTAAAATTAAAAAGTCGTTCAGTTTATTTTCTGCAAAGAAAGGAACTAAACGACTTTTTTATATTATGAAAATGTTATTTACTCTTCTTCTTCGCTTGTTGCAGTTTCTGCTTTTGCTGGTTCAGCTTTTTCTACTGGTGCAGGAGCAGCTTCTACTGCTGGTGCAGGAGTCGCTTCTTCTACTGGTGCAGGAGCAGCTTCTACTGCTGGTGCAGGAGTCGCTTTTTCTACTGGCGCAGGAGCAGCTTCTTCTACAGGTGCAGGAGCAGCTTTTGCTTTTGCTTTAGGAGCATCTGCTGGTGCATCTTTTCCTTCTGCTTGAGCATCTTTTCCAGCTTTACGTTCTGCAAGACCTTCTATGATAGCCTCAGATACATACCCTACAATCTTATCGATAGATTTTGAAGCATCATCATTTGATGGTATAAGATAATCAACTTGACGTGGGTCAGAGTTGGTATCTACCATCGCAAATATTGGAATATTTAATTTTTGTGCTTCTTTAATCGCGATGTGCTCACGCTTAATATCTACAACAAATAATGCACCTGGAAGGCGTGTCATATCTGCAATAGATCCTAAGTTTTTGTCAAGCTTCTCACGAAGACGATTCATTTGTAGTTTTTCTTTCTTAGAAAGCGTGTCAAAACGTCCATCAGCCTTCATACGGTCGATAGTTTGCATTTTTTTAATCGCTTTTCTAATCGTAACAAAGTTGGTAAGCATTCCACCAGGCCATCTTTCTGTGATGTAAGGCATGTTTGCGTTTGCAGCTTTTGCTGATACGATATCTTTTGCTTGTTTTTTGGTAGCTACGAAAAGTATTTTTCTACCTGATGCTGCTATTTTTTTAAGAGCTTCTGAAGACTCTTCAATTTTAGCAACTGTTTTGTATAAGTTAATGATGTGAATACCATTACGCTCCATATAGATATACGGTGCCATATTTGGATCCCATCTTCTTGTGAGGTGTCCAAAGTGTACACCTGCATCAAGCAATTCTTTTACTTCTATGTTGTTTGCCATTTTTGTAATAGTTTACGTTCCGTTGGACTTAAATTAGCAACTCCGATACCGAAGTTTAGATGCTAAACTAACCTTGATTCTTTATACGCTTTCGCGAAAGCGAACCAAGCCACGACAACATTGAAATACTGAACTTGTTTCAGTATCTGATTATTATTAATTTCAAAATTTCAATTTGTAGAGAGAGATGCTGAAACAGGGCCAGCATATTTGCTCTGCAAATATTAACGCTTAGAGAACTGGAATTTCTTACGAGCTTTCTTCTGTCCGAATTTCTTACGCTCTACCATTCTTGGATCTCTTGTCAATAAACCTTCTGGTTTAAGGATCGTACGGTTTTCTGGATCTAGCTCACACATTACTCTTGAAAGAGCAAGGCGAATAGCTTCTGCTTGACCTGTAATACCACCTCCGAATACGTTTACTTTAATATCAAAGTTCCCATCATTTTCGGTTAATACCAATGGTTGGTTTACTTTGTACTGTAACGTAGCGGTAGGGAAGTATATAGCCATGTCCTTTTTGTTGATGGTAATGTTTCCTTTTCCTTCAGAAACATATACACGTGCTACAGCGGTCTTACGACGGCCGATTTTGTGAATTACTTCCATTACTTAATTTCGTTAAGATTAATTGTTCTAGGCTTTTGTGCCTCTTGTCCATGCTCTGTTCCAGAGTACACTTTCAAATTGCGAAATAAAGCACTACCTAATTTGTTTTTAGGTAACATCCCTTTTACTGCATTCTCAATGATGCGAGTTGGGTCTTTATCGAAGAGTTCTGTTGCTGTAAGACTACGCTGCCCACCAGGATACCCTGTGTGACGGATGTATGATTTGTCCGTCCATTTACTCCCTGTTAAGGTGATTTTTTCTGCATTGATAACAACTACGTTATCTCCACAATCAACATGAGGTGTAAAGTTAGTTTTGTACTTACCGCGTAAAAACTTAGCTACGATAGATGACATACGCCCTAGCGTCTGTCCGTCAGCGTCAATCAAAACCCACTCCTTGTTTACGGTAGCTTTGTTTGCAGATACTGTTTTGTAACTTAATGTGTCCACACTAATTAATTTAAATTAAACATTCCAATTTTCCCGTGTAAAAACGGTCTGCAAAAGTACAATTAATTATTGATTACACAAATAACCAAGTTGCAATATTTTAAGGTGTTTTTATGAGTCTAAAAATAGGGTGTATATACAGGACAAATTTTGAAGTCTTTTTTTGAGTTTCAAGGACTTGTGTTTAGGTTTATGAAATTGTGCTATTTTTAATAAATTTTTTAAAATGAATAGACTAATTGCAAGTACGATCTTATGTTTTTTGTTGTTGAGTTGTAATTCTGATGATGATACTAATTCATCATTTGTAGGACAGACCTATGTTATTACCTCTTATCTCCTAGATACTACTATGGATTTTAATGGCGATGGTATATCTTCTAATGATTTGTTAATTGAAACGCCTTTGTTTACAACAGAACTACAATTAGAAGTATTTAATAGTTGTCTTGATATTGAAAGCCTTCGATTTGAAGATGAGGGAGTTGCTTGTCCTTTTGGAGGTGAGCTGTTTTTAGACGTTGAAGAGGATGATAATGGTCAATTTATACAGACTGTAATTTGCACTGTCCTAAATTGTTTAGGTTTTACAGGCTATTCAATCTATGGAGATACCATTGTATTTTCTGTAGACGGAGAAATTATTAAAGAAGGAACGTTTTTAAACAATACAATGACATTTACTTTTTCTCCAAATGAAATAAACTCTTTTGAATTTTTACAGAATGATGGAACTATTCTCACGTATAACGGTTCTGTGACCATCATATATTCGTTAGAATAATGACGTAATCTGTTTTGTGTTTTTGAAGTAAATGTATGTTGAAAACGTTAAGATATTCATAAAATATAGCTCGATCTGTAACAAGCGAAATAGCTTATGAGTCTTTAACAGCATAACCTAGTCATCAATCATGCAATCAATTCATCAACAAGCAGTTCTTCTTTTCTTTGTTTTTTCTGTTTCTGCTTTCGCGAAAGCGTACTCACAAACAGACACAACAAAAACGAGTACCGTAGTTCCTAAACGAGTATATACTACAAATCCATATACAGGCGAAGCGCCTGTGATAGATGGCATTATAAACGAAGACGCTTGGAATGCTGTCGAGTGGGCTGGCGATTTTATAGAGAATGAACCTGATGAAAACACAGCACCAGCTCAAAAAACTAGATTTAAAATTACTTACGATCAGAAATATCTATATGTCGCTTGGAGAGCGTATGATGCAGAACCAGATAAGATAGAACGTAGGATGGGGCGTCGAGATGATTTTCCAGGGGATTGGGTAGAAATTAATATAGATAGTTATAATGATGATCGTTCTGGGTTTTCATTTACGATCTCTGCTTCTGGAGTAAAAGGAGATGAATTTATTTCAAACAACGGAAATTTTGATGATAGTTGGAATCCTATTTGGTATGCCGCAAGTCATATAGATGAAGAAGGATGGACCGCCGAAGCAAAAATACCCTTAAGTCAACTTAAATTTGGAAAGGCAGAAGAGCAAGTTTGGGGACTGCAAATAAACAGGCTCTTTTTTAGAAACCAAGAACGTGATGTGTGGCAACGTGTGCCTCAGGATGCTAACGGCTGGGTGAGTAATTTTGGCGAATTAAGAGGCCTTAAAAATATAGAACCACAAAAGCAATTAGAGATTCAGCCTTTCTTGGTAGGGCAATATGATACTTTTAAAGCAGAACCAGGAAATCAGTTTAGAGATGGAGATGATTTTAGATTCAATGGAGGAATCGATGCAAAAATTGGAATCACTAATGATCTTACATTAGATCTTACCGTAAATCCTGATTTTGGACAAGTAGATGCAGATCCTGGTGCCATTGCACTCGATGGTTTTGAGATTTTCTTCCAAGAGCGTAGACCTTTCTTTGTAGAGAATGCTAATATCTTTCAATTAGGCCTTAATGGAAGTCAAGATAATTTGTTTTTTTCAAGACGTATAGGACGTAGTCCGCAAGGATCCTCTACAGCTGATGGAGGTAAAGGAGAGTTTGAAGATATTCCTATTAATTCGACCATACTTGGTGCCGCTAAGTTTAGTGGTAAAACAAAAGATGGTTGGTCTATTGGTGCATTACAAAGTATTACTGCCAATGAATTTTCGGAAATAGAACTTGACGAGCGTCCAGAGGTAAGAGACATATTGGAACAGGAAGGAAATTTAGGAACCAAAAGAAAAGAATTGGTGGAGCCTTTAACGAGTTATAGCGTGGTACGTTTACAAAAAGATCTCAATAATCGTAATTCTTTTGTAGGTGGCCTTGTGACGTATACAGATAGAACGCTAGACCAAAACTTACCTTTTCTTCATGACAAAGCACTTACTGGAGGAATCGATGCACAGCATACTTGGCAAAACCGTAATTACTTTGTAGATGGAAAATTTTTATTCAGTAATGTGACTGGATCTGAAGAGGCGATTACAAATACACAGCAATCTATACGTCATTTATTTAATAGGGTAGATGCAGATCATGTAGAAGTTGACCCAACAAGAACCTCACTTACAGGAACAGGTGGTCGTGTTGCTATAGGTAAAGATGGAGGAGGTAACTGGCGTTATGGGAATAGCCTTGCTTGGAGATCTCCAGAGTTAGAATTAAATGACCTTGGGTTTTTACGACAAGCAGATGAGATACGTCAAAGTGCTTGGCTACGGCGTTTATTCTTAAAACCAACGAGTTGGTATCGTCGCGCACAAATAAATTTGAATCAGTTTACAACCTTTGATTTTGATGGTAATTACAATCGTATTCAATACGACATGCAAGCAGAAGTGAATTGGAAAAACAACTGGTTTTCAGAGGTAGGTTTTGGACATAAGCCTCGTATTTTTATAAATACGTTCTTAAGAGGAGGACCGCGTTGGAGATTTAGTGATGAGAATTTTGGATTTTTATTTAGTGGTACAGATCAACGTAAAAAGTTTTCAGCAGTCTTAGGGTATGTGTATTCTCATGCGGGAGAAAGTAATTTTCAGCTTAGAAGATATGTTGTACGTTTTAACTGGCAACTACTAGATGCTTTGAGTCTTAATCTAGCAACAGAGTATGAGGCAAATCCTAATAAAACACAATATGTCTCACAACGTGCATACGCGCCAGCCGAGTTTGGAACACGATATATTACAGGAGAAATAGATCAACAGACGTTAAGTACAACCTTGCGTGTGAACTATAATATCAATCCTAACCTTACAATACAGTATTATGCACAGCCTTTTATCGCAAAAGGGACGTACAGTAATTTTAATTATGCAGCAAATAGTGAGGCAGAGCGACTAGGAGATCGTGT
>JBLHOX010000201.1:0-6093 GCA_047623725.1 Dokdonia sp.
AAGTTCCTTTAGAAAAACTAGATTCTCTTTTTATATATGCGGTGGTTTCTATTCTTTTAGGAGCACGATTAGGACATGTCTTGTTTTATCAAACGGAGTTATTATGGCAAGATCCGTTATCGGTATTTTTACCATTTAAGTTTGTCCCTGAGTTTGAGTTTACTGGATTTAGAGGATTGGCGAGTCACGGTGCTTTCATGGTTGGAATGTATGGAATGTATCGATACAGTAAGAAAGTATTAAAAAAATCATTTCTTTGGACCTTAGACCGTGTCGCAATACCTGTAGCACTAGGTGCGATGTTTGTAAGAATGGGAAATTTTTTCAACTCAGAAATGGTTGGAAAAGTAACTGATAGCGCTATAGGAATCCAGTTTGTGCAAGATGAAATTAGCGATAGAAATGCAATGTCTATTACTAAGATCAGTAATCCTAGAAAAGCATTGCAAGCATTAACCGAAGACTCACAATATGCCGATTTAATAGCAGATATACCCTATCGTTATCCAGGGCAACTTATGGAAGCTGTTGGGTATGCAGTGGTATTTCTGATTGTATTATATCTCTATTGGAAAACAAAGGCTTCTGAAAAAGTAGGACTCCTATTTGGAACCTTCTTGCTTTTATTAATGGGTGTACGTTTAATCGTAGAAAACTTTAAACGAGAACAAGTAGAAGGTCGTGAAGATTGGATTCTAAGTCTTAATACAGGTCAGATTTTAAGTATTCCTTTTATCCTTATTGGGATTTATCTTGTATACACATCGTCCAATAGAAAAGAAGCATAATCTATGAAGACCATAGTAAAAATAGCATTTGTATTTCTAGTCATCTTTACAGTGTATAGTTGTAAAGAAGCGAAAGAAGAAAAAGTCATTACGCCTACTGAGTTTGTTTTTACCAAAGAAGGAACACTTATCCTCACAAAAGCAGACGGGAGCCATATTCAGAAAATAGACGTAGAGTTTGCAGAAGATGATTATGAGCGTGAGACAGGATTAATGCATCGTATAAGTATGAAGCCGTTACAAGGCATGTTATTTATACTCGATGAGGAACGTATACAGAATTTTCATATGAAGAATACGCTTATTCCACTGGATCTTATGTATATAGATAGTAACAAGAAAGTGGTTTCTTTTGCTGAAAATGCAAAACCTTTGGATCTTACTTCTTTATCATCACAAGTACCAGCCAAGTACGTACTAGAAATCAACGGCGGACTCGCTGAAGAGTGGGTGATAGAAATAGGCGATACTGTGGATTGGACGAAGGATTAATCTTCCTTGTATAGAAAAATATACTACCGTTTTTATTTCCACTGTTTGTGTTGTAAAATTGTGAGAGAAATCGAATCTTTTCAAAAAAGGATTATCAGATAAAGTTCTGTTAGTAATTTTGACATTTTTTTAGTTTAAATTTTTCTGTTTTCTATCTCTATAAACTTTTGTTTGTCAGTTGGTAATATATCGATCAATTCAAATCGCTTTTTTTCTAATGTATTGGAATTTACCAAATTCAAATATTGGTCAACAACTTTCCTATCAATCATTATTTTTCCACCACCTGCCCAATGTCGATCAGTTCCGTTTTTTTTAATTCCAGAAATCCAGTATTCATCTCCAGTTTCAATGTCGTAATGATTTCCGCCTTCAATTCCCATTGCATTGGTATTTTTAAAGGCTTTACCATTAAAGTAAACAGTTCTTCCTGATTTAGAAAACTCTGCAATTCCAATCCAAGCAGGTCCACTGTCTCCAAATCCGCTTTTTAATTCTATGTATTTTAATTCTGATTTCATTGTCTCTATAAATGATGTACAACATATATGTAAATGCAAATACAATAATGAATCCTCTTCTTTATCACCAGAGATGATACACATATCTATTCAAAAAAATAAAAACACAAAAAGACCGTCTTCATAAGAAGACGGTCTTTTTGTATACGTTGTAAGTAAACTTATTTCTTAGCTAAGAATCCATTTACTCTATCTGGCGCCATAACTGACTCAACAAAAGTGTATGCTCCTGATTTTGGAGATTTTACCATTTTGATAGCTTTTGTCAAACGCTTTGATCCTGTCTGTAAGGATGCTACTGATTTCTTTGCCATGTCTTAAATTTATTTAATTTCTTTATGAACTGTCATACGCTTAAGTACTGCGTTAAATTTCTTTAACTCCATACGGTCTGGCGTATTCTTCTTATTCTTTGTTGTAATGTATCTTGAAGTTCCTGGTTCTCCAGTCGCTTTGTGCTCTGTGCACTCTAAGATTACTTGTACTCTGTTCCCTCTCTTGGCCATTTCTGTTACTCTTTATGGGATTATTTAGTTAAGAATCCTTTTGCACGAGCTTCCTTAAGCACGGCTGAGATTCCTTTCTTATTAATATTTTTTAAAGCAGATGTTGACACTTTTAGTGTAATCCACTTATCTTCTTCAGGAATGTAAAAACGCTTTTTTACAAGGTTAACGTTAAATTTACGCTTCGTCTTATTCATGGCGTGAGAAACGTTGTTTCCTACCATTGCTTTTTTTCCTGTAAGCTCACAAACTCTTGACATCTTAATTAGCTTTTCTTGTTATTTCAAAACAGGGTGCAAATTTACATAAAATCTATCGCTACACCAAAACAAAATACTAGTTTTTTAAAATTTCTTTATGTAATAGCTCTAATGCTTTATTCACAGTCTTTCCAATCACTCTTTCTCTATGGTTTCCCATCATAAAATGATGGGCTGTACTTCCTTCTGGAGTCGCAATTCCGATATATACAGTTCCAACAGGTGCATCAGAATCTCCTTTTGAAGGTCCTGCATTTCCTGTGGTTGTAATGGCATAATCTGTATTGTACATTTTTTGCACTTGCACTGCCATCGCTTCTGCTACTTCTGCGCTTACTACAGAATGTTTTTCGATAAGTGCTTCATCTACCCCTAAGACTTCTGTTTTGGATCGTGTAGCATACGTTACTGTACTCCCTACCAAATATCCAGAAGCGCCAGGGTTTGCGGTAAATTGTTCTACAATTCTTCCTCCTGTACAACTCTCTGCAATAGAAAGTGTTTTACCTCGCTTTACAAGTGCTTGCCCAATTAATACTTCTAGAGAACCGTTTTCTTCATAGCCTACAAAAATATCTCCTATAAGCGCTTCTAGCTTTTGTAACTGCACCTGCATGGCGGCATCTACTTCTTCTTTTATCGCTCCAGTCGTTGATAATCGCAACCGTACACGTCCTAATGACGGTAAATATGCGAGTCTGATAGCATGAGGAAGCTCGTTCTCAAAAGCTTCTATACGTTGCGCTATGGCGCTTTCTCCCATTCCATAGGTAAGTAATGTTTTATGGAGAATGTATGGAAGATCAAATTGTTCTTTTAATCGTGGTAACACCGCTTCTTTCATAAGCCCCTTCATCTCATGAGGAACACCGGGCATTGATATAAATATTTTTCCATCCTGTTCCATCCACATACCTGGAGCAGTACCAAAATTATTGGTCAAGATTGTTGCCTTAGAAGGCACTAATGCTTGTGTTTTATTAGACTCTAGTAATGGCTTTTTTACGTACCTCTTAAAAAGATAAGTGACGTGATCTAGTACTTCTTGATTAAAGACGAGTTCGTCATCAAAAAACTCACAGAAGGTACTTTTTGTAATATCATCCTTGGTAGGACCTAATCCTCCGGTAACAATAATAATATCTGCGGTCGCTTTCGCGAAAGCAAAACTTTCCAAAATATGAGCTCTATCATCTTGTACAGAGCTTATTTGATATACAGAAATTCCAATGTCGTTAAGTGCTATCGAAATATAAGCAGAATTGGTATCTACAATCTGACCGATAAGAATCTCATCGCCTATTGTAATAATATGTGCTTTCATAAAGGATTAGAAGTTAAAATCTTCTTTCAACTCGCCTATCACGATATTGAGTGTCGCAATAATCTGATCGAGTTGTTCTTGTACGGCAGAGGTAGGCTTACTCGACTCTGACCATTTTTCCATGGCTACAATTTGTTTTAATAAATCGATTCCAAACATATCTAGATTTGGTTTCATCTTATGAGCAAATTGATACGCCATCTTATGATTATCATTTTCTATGGCCGTTTGCATAGATTCCATATCTGGGGGAATCTCTTGTAAAAAGGTCTCTACGATTACTGTTATAAAGCTATCATCACCTCCTGCAATTTCTCTAACTTTCTCTAGGTTATAATTTCTTGTCATAACTATTTCACTTGTATAGAAAACATCTCAACATCTCCTATAAATCCTTTTAGTTTATCGTTTACAGCAACAGGTCCAACTCCTGCTGGTGTGCCTGTAAATATAATATCTCCAATCTTAAGAGTAAAGTATTGAGAGACATAACTTATCAATTCGTCTATTTTCCAAAGCATCTGCTCGGTATTTCCGTCTTGCACAACAGTATCATTTTTCTGTAAGCTAAAAGCGATATTATCAACATCCTTAAAGTCACTTTTAGGCAACCAGTTCCCAATCACAGCAGCACCATCAAAGGCTTTTGCCTTTTCCCAAGGTAATCCTTTGGCTTTAAGATCAGATTGCAAATCACGTGCGGTAAAATCAATTCCCAGCCCAATTTCATCGTAATACGTATGTGCAAACTTTTTATCTATATACTTCCCTAGTTTCTTGATTTTTACAAGAATTTCTACTTCGTAGTGTACATCTTTTGAAAATTCTGGGATGACAAAAGGATGTTTTTTTAAGAGAATAGACGAGTCCGGTTTTAAAAAGACAACAGGATGATCTGGCTTTTCATTTGCTAGTTCTTCAATATGCTTTGCATAATTACGTCCAATACAAAGTAGCTTCATAGGGATTACAATTTAGTATTTAAACTTCTTAGTTTAATAGCTGTAAGGACTTTTTTTGTATACAGCGGAAAATCTGCATTTTGAATCCAGCCATAATAACCAGGTTCTTGTTCTAATACAGTTTCTACCAGTTTTCCTTTGTGTTTTCCAAAGGCAAAGATTTCAGATCCATTATCATTATATCCTATAAATCCTGCAAAATCTGCCAATTTTTTACGCGTGCTAAACTCCGATAAAGACTTCATGTCATTTTCTAAATCATCATAACGATCTAATTGTGACTTTAAAACTTCATAGGTTGCTTTGGTATCTGCTGCTGCACTATGTGCATTGACCAAATCTCCATCACAATAAAATTTATAAGCAGCAACAAGTGTACGTTGCTCCATTTTATGAAAAATATTTTGCACATCGATAGCATTCCTATTTTTCATATCAAAATCAATATCACATCGCAATAGCTCTTCGGCTAATAAAGGAATATCAAAACGATTAGAATTAAACCCAGCGAGATCAGAATCTTTGATCAGGTTATGAACCTCCGTTGCTTTTTCAGCAAATGTAGGCGCATCTACAATATCTGCATCACTAATTCCGTGTACTGCGGTAGTCACTGCCGGAATAGGCACTGTTGGGTTAATACGTTGGGTATACTCTTCTTCTCTTCCGTCTGGAAATACTTTTAGAATAGAAATTTCTACAATTCGGTCTTTAGCTACATTAATTCCGGTAGTTTCCAGATCAAAAAAGCAAATAGGTCTACTTATATTAAGCTTCATATAATTTTGTTGAAACACAAAAATACAATTTGAAAAGCGATCTTCCTCCTTTGAAATGGCTAAAAATGTAAGAATATGTATCTTGTGGCTTTATTATTGAAGTCCATTTTATATGAAGTTGTTTTTACATGTATTTTATCTTTTATCCCCTTTACTTCTAATCGCACAAACCCCAGCGGTAGAACTTATAGAAGACAAGCAACCTAAGCGTTGGACTTTGTATGCTCAGAATAATACAGCTATTGAGCAAGAAGCTTTTCTGATGGTAAACGGAGAAGGTTTTAGACGTAGTGCAGATCGTCCTATCATAAAAAAGATCCCTCCCAATAGTAAAGTAGTCATGATTATTTTGATTCCTTTAAAAGGAGCCACTCCAAGCTACACAAAGATTTTTACCTTTGAAGAACAATTACAGACTATAAAAAAACGCAAAGGAGAAGGTCAAAAAGAGCATGTTAATT
>JBLHOX010000202.1:0-6092 GCA_047623725.1 Dokdonia sp.
GAATTTATTTTAAGGCAACAGTTTATTCAAACGGGATGTGGTTTATGGAAACGTTCTTTTCTGGAAACACACTTTACTGATGAGTCTCTCTTTGATGAACAGCTTTCGCAATCTCAGGATTATGATTTTTACGCAAGAGCCTTATTTCACGAGCCCAAATTACATATTCTCCATAAAGTATTATTTGGTTTTAGAAGAGGGAATGCGTCTATCTCGACAGAGTTTGGAAGTGTGAATAATGTACATCACAATTCTTATATCCTAGTTAGAAATAAACTTATTAAAAAATATAAAGGAGATCATGATATCCAAGTTGGATTGGTAAACATGTTATTGCATAGTTACAATGTAGGGATAAGTACTAAAGATAAGGCGATACAGTCTTTATATAGGAATGCATTATTAGAAGCAAAAAAACAATTAAACTCTCAGAGTTCGTTCAAATTACAATTTGTTTTAATGGTTGCAAAACTCATCCAGAAAGTAGGAAGAGGAGGACATGCTTTGAGAAAGTATTTTAAAATTTAGATGCTGATAGTATGGCGTTTTTATAGTGCAATTTGATCTCTTCCTCATTATAATCTGCTAGATATCTGTTTTTATTCAACGTAGATAATTGATCAATTTCTTTTGCAGATAATGCGCACATTTCTTTAATTTTCAGGATAAGGTCTTCAACACTTCCATCATAGAAAAACGGATACTCTGGGAGTCGTACCTCCATCGCACCTACACGAGTGCTTATCATTAAAGTGCTGGAAGCCATGGCTTCAATACCTGTATAAGGACCAGCTTCGATTCTTGAAGAGATGATCAAGCAATCATTAGCCGCATAGATTTCGTGAGCATTTTTAAAAGAGATATTACCGTAAAAATGAATTCGTTGATCACTTCCCGATAGTGTTTTGAGCGCCATCTCTTCAGGACCATCTCCATAGATATGTAAAGAAATATCGTTTTGTGGTAGCTTCTTGAAAGCAGTAATAACAAGATCTATCTGTTTTAAATCATGTAGTCTAGAAAATGTAAAAAAACGTTTGACTTCGTGTCTCTTAGGGATATTTAAAAACCGATCTTGGTTATATGCACATTGATCTATAATGTGATGTTTGCTATGAGGTAAAAAAGGAGCTAGTTTTGTTTTGTTTCTTTCAGAATGATGTATAAAACAAGTTGTTTTTTGTAGCCATTCTTTATTTTCAGGAATTAATTGTGCGTCTGTTATTTGCCCAGTGACTCTGTGAATAATCTCTGCGTTTTCGGGAGCTAAAGACACAATCTCTTTTACATAATCTCCAGTAAGTTGATTACATATAATGATTTTATCGTACTTAGTCATTTCTTCCTTTAAAATTGAGGAACGCCTTTTTCTTAAGTCAAATATCTTTTGAAATATTTTATTGTTAATTCGGTTATACCCTTTTTCGGGATGCCGTTTTAAGAGGCATAAG
This sequence comes from Dokdonia sp., assembly GCA_047623725.1. Classification (GTDB taxonomy): domain Bacteria; phylum Bacteroidota; class Bacteroidia; order Flavobacteriales; family Flavobacteriaceae; genus Dokdonia. Next base: position 1,452 of record JBLHOX010000202.1, read on the forward strand.
ATTTTTGCACATACTCGTATGAGTACGCTTTTGTTATATAATATCTGATCTAATGATGTGTAATTAAGTTGTTTGTTAAAATAATAAACTTCACTATCGTCATAGTACAAACGTGTTGTTATAATAGCAACCTGATTGTTTTTTGAAATTAAATCTCCTATAAAACCTACATCTAATGCAATACCACCTCCTTTATCTACAGAGGATACAATAAGATATTTTTTTGAAGTCATTGTGATGTGAAAAATAAGATTGTTTAGATATCAAAGGTATTCTCTATTTTAGAAAATTAATAATTTTGCATAACTTATATTTGAATTCTGAAACAGAGCCAAAACTAAGTAACTCCTTTTAATCGTTTGCAAGAAAAGAAAAAAATACTAGTCACTGTAGAATCTATAGATGTAGATGATAGTAGTGGTACCAAAGGTCGAGTTGCCCTCATTAAAAATATGGCAAAGGCTGGCTATGATGTAACGGTATTGCATTACACGCAAAAAGAAATGACGATAGATGGTGTGCTTTGTATTTCTGTGAAGGAAAATCGCTTTTCAAGACATTTTTTATTGAGTAGAGTACAACGTTATATACATCGTTGGTTCAAATATAATATAGGAGTACGTCAAGAGCGTAAACACGGTTTTTCTTATACGTGGATAAACGATGCCAAAACAATAGCGAAAGCTGTCAATAGATATGACCCCAATGAATTTGCTATGCTTTGGACTTTTGGAAAAGGCAATAGTTTTAGAATGCATGCTGGGGTTTTAAAAACTCCTAAATGGCATAGCAAATGGTATGCCTATGTTCATGATCCATATCCTCAACAATTATATCCTAGACCGTATAATTATGTTCCAGAAGGGTATAAAAAGAAACGCTACTTTTTTAGAGAAATGACACAGGTTGCAAGATGGGTCGTGTTTCCAAGTCTACTGCTTAAAGAATGGATGCAAAGCTATTTTGTAGCGATAGAGGGAAAATCACTAATCATTCCGCATCAAATAGCCACAGTTTCACAAACAGGAGCAACAGTACCTTCCTATTTTTCGTCATCTAAATTCACGCTATTACACGCTGGGAATTTATTAGATTTAAGAGACCCTACACCTTTAGTGCAAGCGTTTAATAATTTTTGTGATCTACACCCAGAGGCAATAAAAGAAAGTAGCCTTATTTTTATTGGGAAACCTTCTATTTTTCATACGTATTTACAATCAGCGATCAAAGAGAATCCTGCGATCTATACAAGTGACGATTATGTGCCTTTTGATCAGGTATATCAAATGCAACAAGAAACGACAGTAAATGTTATTCTAGAAGCCACCTCAGAAATGAGTCCTTTTTTACCTGGAAAATTTGCACATTGTGTAGCGGCAGATAAACCTATACTATTAATAGGCCCTTACTATAGTGAGAGCAAACGCGTGTTGGGAGAAACATACCCATATATCTTTGAATTCAAACAAGTAGATGTACTAACAGAGGCGATAGGCACACTTTATAAAGTTTGGAAAGCGGGTGTTACATCTAGATTAAATAGACCAGATTTAGTAGAATATCTTTCCGTACCTTATTTAAAAGAAGCCTTTGAACAAAGCATGACCGAATCAACCACCAAGTAATCTAGAAGATATGTTACTCACCATTGTTATTCCAAATCGTAATAGAAATCTAGCTACTGTAAAGCGTACACTTAACTCTATTGCCTTACAGCTAGATGAGCAGGTACAAGTTGTCGTTATAGATTATGGAAGTGACTTAGCATATCAGAACGAACTTCAAACATATACTACCTCACTAGAAAAAGTACAGCTTATTCTTTGTCCAACACAAGGGCAATTATGGCAGAAAACAAGAGCGATCAATATTGCACTGAAACAATGTGATACGCCTTATTTTATGGTCGCAGATATGGATATGCTTTTCCATCCTGATTTTGCAACAAAAATTCAACAATACGTTCATCCAGATGAGGTTACTTATTTTAAAGTAGGCATCCTCACCGAAGAAGAGAGTGTACTAGAAAAACCTTTTTCAGCGTATCAAGTTAAATTTTATACCAATGAGGAAGCCACTGGGATGACCTTGTTTCCAACAGCTATTCTTAAAGAAATTAATGGCTTTGATGAGTTTTACCACGGTTGGGGATCTGAAGATACCGATGTGCATGTACGATTACGTAATAAAGGAGTGCCAGTACATTTCAATCAAGAAGAAGTGTTGTTATTACATCAATGGCATCCTAAATTTTATAGATCTAAAGAAAGTACAGCACCGTATCATCATACATTAGAACGTGTTAATTTTGAGTATATTAAGCTTTCGCGAAAGCATAAAAAGATAAAATCAAACTCGCATCAAGTTTGGGGAGTTACTCCAAATATAGATGGATATGCAGCGCTAAATAATCCAACAAAAAAGATTACTTGTCTGAGTACACAGGATGCTGTTAGTGCTTTTTGTTTTCAGTTAGAAGAAGGAGTTTGGGTCGATGACGTTATACAATTGGTTGTGCAACCACATCCAGAAGAGAAGACACTAAAAACAAGTGTCAAAAAAGCATTGCAAAAAAGAACACCACATTTTATATCTCTGGAAGAAGCAAATAGTAAACTACTAGAAATGATCATAGCAAAACATCGCAATGCTCCTTACGAGTATTCTTTTGATAGAAATAAGCAAAAAATAACCTGCACCATTAACCTATCGGCTTTACTATGAAAATACTGATGGTCTCTATGAATTCTATACACTTTCAACGTTGGACAGAGCAACTGCGGGATAGCGGTCATGAGGTGCATTGGTTTGATGTACGTGGAGGTTCCGGAAATGCATCTTTAGACTTTGTAAAACAACATACTGATTGGAAATATCGTTTTAAAAAAGGACGATATCTGTTCAAAAAAATAAGTAATAAACTTCCTTTTTTGACAGCTATTTTTGAACGAAATGTAGCAACCATATTTAAAGAAAAATTACAGGAAATCCAACCAGATGTAATACACAGTTTTGCCTTATATGTATCTTGTACTCCCATCTTAAAAGTCATGAAGGAATCAAAAACTCCGTGGATATACTCATCTTGGGGAAGCGATTTATTTTATTTTAAAGACATCCCGAGTTATAGGAAAGATATTAAAACCGTATTACCAGAAATAAACTATTTGTTTACAGATTGCCATAGAGATCAAGAGCTGGCAAAAACATTGGGTTTTTCAGGAACATCACTTGGTGTTTTTCCTGGAGGAGGAGGTTTTGACTTAAAAGGAACAGAAAGCTATATCAAGCCAATAGCAAATCGTAAAGTGATTTTAGTAAAAGGATACCAAGGAAGATCAGGGAGGGCTATTCCTGTTCTTAAAGCACTTAAAAATATAGGAAAAGTGCTAGATGATTACGAAGTTGTTGTATTTGGATGCAGTCAAGATACATTAGACTTCCAAGGCAATGTGCCTAGTCAATGGACATTTCATAAACAGATGTCGCATAATGGCATATTAAAATTGATGGGAACATCGTTGGTTTATATAGGCAATAGTAATTCAGATGGGATGCCTAATACGCTATTAGAAGCTATTTGTCTAGGAGCATTCCCCATACAATCTAACCCTGGTGGAGCCTCTGCAGAGGTGATAACATCTACTAAAAATGGACTCCTTATTGAGGATTGTGAAGATAGTGCTGAAATTGAAAAACATATTCTTACGGTACTACAAAACAGGAAGTTATTAGAAATCGCATTTTCTTATAATCAGGATCTTAAAAAACAATGGGAGAGAGAAACGATTAAAAAGGAAGTCTTAAAAGCATACGATACGATAAAAATAGATAGAGGATGATACGTATATTTTTAGTAAAACCAATGCCTTATACTCCTTTTGGAGGATTTAACCCAATAGATATTCCGTATTTAGAATCTCGTGACATAAAAATTGTAAGTAATATAAAAGAAGCTGATGTACTTATTGGGGGGCATCGTAAGTTTTTAAAGTCGTATTTCAGGAAATATTTACGCAAAAAAAAATATTTAATTTGGACGCAAGAACCTCGCTTTGATGTTTCTTTTAGACCTTTTCGTAAAGAATTATTTGGGTTAGTAAAATGCCATATTATGAATCTTTACACAGAAGATGTTTTTAAAAGCCCGCTGTCTTTTCATGCACAACCCATACAAGAAGATTTGGAAGTACTTCCAGAAAATTTTAAGTTGCCTAATAACGTAGTTGTAGGACTGATGAGTTTCTTTAAAGGAGAAAAAACAGAAGCAGTCTATAAAAATGGAGAAGATATTGATTTGATTAAAATCCGTACAGAAATAGCATTAGCAGGGCAAAAAGAAGAGGCTTTTCATGTGTATGGAAAAGGATGGCCAGAAGGCGTTTCTAGGGAAGATAGTAGGTCAGGAGATTGGGTGACTAGAAAAAAAGATTTACTTGAAAACTATTATTTTAATCTCTGTTTTGAAAATACATCTACAAAGTATTATGTTACAGAAAAAATATGGGATAGTATTGCAAACTATTGTTTACCCATATATTATGGTAAGCATACTGGTATTTATGAATTGTTTCCTAAGAATAGTTTTATAGATTATAGTACATTTAATAATCCTCAAGAATTATTCTTATTTGTTAAAAA
>JBLHOX010000203.1:0-6075 GCA_047623725.1 Dokdonia sp.
TGCAATCTGTCGTAGATAAGAATCTATATCCTAAAAATCATCCTTATAACTGGCAGGTAATAGGATCTTTGGAAGACCTTCAAAACGCTACGTTACAAAATGTAAAAGACTTTTATAATCGCTGGTATACACCTAACAATACAGTCTTGACTATTGCTGGAGATTTTGATACAGAGCAAACAAAAGCATGGGTTCATAAATACTTTGATGAGATTAAGGGAGGAGAGCAAGTACCTACATTAGAAAAACCAGCCATAACAGTCGCTGAAACAAAAAAGGTATACTACGAAGATAATTTTGCACGTGTACCTCAGCTTACCATGTCGTGGCCTACCGTACCTTTATATGATAAAGACTCGTATGCCCTTACGATGTTAGCAAGATATCTTTCTGACGGTAAACAAGCCCCTTTTAATCAAGTGCTGGTAGATGATAAGCAAGTAACTTCTGGTGTGACTATGTACAATTATGCATCCGAATTAGCTGGGCAATATCGTGTCCAAGTTCGTGCTTTTAGTGGAAAAGATCTGGATGAAGTAGCGCAAAGTATTGATGCCGCTTTCGCGAAATTTGAATCAGAAGGAATCCCACAGTCTGCCATAGATCGTATTAAAGCAGGACAAGAAACCAATTTCTATAACGGACTTTCAAGTGTACTTGGAAAAGGATTTCAGTTAGCACAATATGAAACATTTGCTGGCGATCCAGCATTTATTGCAAAAGACATCCAAAATATTCTAGCAGTTACTACAGAAGATGTAATGCGTGTATACAATACTTATATTAAAGGTCAGCACTTTATAGCGACCAGTTTTGTGCCTAATGGACAAGTACATTTAGCATTGGCAAATTCAGAACTAGCAGAGGTCGTTGAAGAAAAAATAGTCGATGGCGCCGAAGCATCTTTTGATGCAAGTGTCGTTGCGACTTATGAAAAAACACCTTCCTCTTTTGATCGTTCTGTAGAGCCTTCTTATGGAAATGCACCCGCACTTAGGATTCCAGAGGTGTGGAAAAAAGAGCTTTCTTCTGGAATAAAAGTATTTGGGATAGAAAATAAAGAAGTGCCTTTAGTACAATTTCAATTAAGTTTTGATGGAGGCTTATTATTAGAAAACCCCGAGAAAGTAGGCGTTTCTAATTTGATGGCTCAATTAATGATCAAAGGAACAGCTACCAAGACAACTGCACAGTTAGAGGAAGCTATAGAAAGCTTAGGAGCTTCTATTATTGTCTTTGCAGGAAATGAAAGTGTGGTTGTTACTGGGAATACCCTTGCCAAAAATTATGAAGCCACGATTGCTTTGGTAGAAGAGATCATACTTCAACCTCGTTGGGATCAAAAAGAATTTGACATCATCAAGCAAAGTGTAATGAGTCAAATTGTACAACAACAAGCAAACCCTAATAGTGTTGCAGCTCATGAGTATTCAAAACTTATATACGGAGAGAAGCATATATTATCACATAATAGATTAGGTACAGTAGTTTCTGTAGCTGCGATTACGCTAGAAGATATAAAAGCTTTTTATAAAAATATATCTCCGACTGTGGGGAATATGTATGTAGTAGGAGATGTACAAGAAAATAGAGTCATAGCATCCTTAGTAGGAATCAATGAGAATATGGAGGTTAAAGCTGTAACCATTCCTACGTATGAAATGCCGACACGACCAAAACAGTCTACAGTATATTTTTATGATGTGCCAGGCGCTAAACAATCGGTATTGCGTTTTGGGTATCCTGCACTTGCTGCAACAGATCCAGATTACTACCCAGCACGTGTGATGAATTACCGCTTAGGAGGCGGAGGATTTGCTTCGCAACTCACACAGCAATTACGAGAAGGAAAAGGGTACACCTACGGAATCAGATCTGGTTTTACTGGAAGTGCTATCCCTGGTGCCTTTACAATCTCAAGCGGTGTACGTTCTAATGTAACCTATGAGAGTGCTGCCTTAGTAAAACAAATACTTGATGATTATGGAAAGAATTTTAGTGAAGAAGATCTAGAAGTGTCTAAAAGTTTTTTAATTAAAAGTAATGCACGTGCTTTTGAGACTTCTAGAGCAAAACTAGGAATGCTTTCTAATATCTCAGAACTTAATCTCCCAGTGGATTATGCAAAACAACGTGAAGCCACTGTAAGAGAAATGACGGTAGAAGACATTAAAGCACTTTCTGACAAATACCTTAATCCTAATAAAATGATCTATCTCGTAGTAGGAGATGCAAAAACACAATTGAAAAAACTAGAGCAATTAGGGTATGGTACACCTGTGTTGTTAAATCCTAAAGATGAGATTAAGAAATAGATGTGTTTTATGAAATATACACGTTTTTTTTTAGCTCTTGTTGTAGTAAGTGTTGTATTGTTAGGATGTTCTGAAAAGAAAGAAACAGCGGGATAACAGATCCGTATTTTCAAATGGTAACATCAAAATTTAAAGGAGATGTTGCAAAAATCTTCTATTTTTAGATACTCCACTTTTTGTGTTGATCCTTTGCTTTCGCGAAAGCGTAAATAGCATAAATTGAAAAACCCAATGAAATTTATTTCATTGGGTTTTTGTTTGTTGTGGGCGCTAAGGGATTCGAACCCCTGACCCCTTGGGTGTAAACCAAGTGCTCTGAACCAACTGAGCTAAGCGCCCTTATTTTTACAAGTTAGGTTTCTTGTTGCAATGAGAAAAAGTTGTGGGCGCTAAGGGATTCGAACCCCTGACCCCTTGGGTGTAAACCAAGTGCTCTGAACCAACTGAGCTAAGCGCCCTTTCTTTCAATGCGGGTGCAAATATAAGCTAAAGTTTGTGAGTGTAAAATGTTTTAGTAAAAAAAATAGCTTCTTTCTGAAAAAAGTTCAGCAAGCAATTCTAAACGCCTAAAATAAAGCTATAAAGACAACGTATTAATTTTAATATCTTAGCTCAAAAAGCTTTCTTGAAATATATTTCTTTAATAGATGAACTAGACATGACACTGAATGATATTATTCATATCGATTCAGCGCAGATTGTACGCATACAAGAACAGCTTAAAGCCAAAGCTATTCCAGAAAATACAAATACGCTAGAAGAGCTTTCAGAACTCGTAGGTCAACTTGAAAATCAAGAAATAAAAGAAGCGCATCTCTTTATAGAAAGTCATCTTTGGTTAAAAAAAATCCTTTTAGCAGCATATGAAGACCTAGATATTAACGCTTTTGACTCTACGTATAATCCTCGTAAAGCAACAGCGTACACAAAAACATTTATCACTCCATTTTTACTTCAATCACTTACTGCTACATTAGCATATCTATTTTCTAAACAAAAATTTCATCTCGTTGTAAGATTTGTATCTCAAGGACGCTTTTTTTCTGAAGAAGTCAAACAGGAAATCATTCGTTTTTTTGCTACACAACTCAATAATGCAAATCGTTATATAGCACAAGGAAAATTAAAGGAGTCTCAACATCCTGTTTCTTTTTTAAAAAATTCTGATTTTATAGAAAGTATAAATAGCTACATCACAGCATTAATAGATGAGGTTACAGGAATACACAATACGATCCTACGTATTTATAATCACAATCAAAGAGTCGTAAATAATGAATGGGATTTTGCAATTTCTATTATGGTTGCTTTTGGAAAGCTAGTTCCCTCTAATCAAAACCAACAAGAAGTATTTACAAAAAATGCATCTATTGCAAAATCCCATTCATTCAAATCAAGTCTATTAGAACTTGATGCGCGCGATTCCAAAAAACGTAGCTTAAAAAAAACGTATCCCATTATCATAATTGCAGCCATCATAGTCTTTATAACAATAGGCGCTACTATACTTATTTCTAAAAGCAATCCTAGTAATGACTATAACAAAGATGACAATGACATATATTCTAAAAAAAATAGTAGAGAAAACCAAGAAGACCCATATTCTGATTCTGACGAACTAGTCATTATCGAAGAAAAAGAAATTGAAGAAACTGTATTAGAAACTACCGAACCAGAAATACAAACTGAAGAAGAAGGTAGCATCAAATTAGAAGAAACCACCCTAACATTTATTCCTGAATATATAACCCTTCCTAATCAAGTAAAAAGATACACACAAGATAGTCATATACGCTTCTTATATAGTTTAAACAGGAAAGTTGTAAAAGGAGACGACATAGAAGCTGAGGAAATTATAAAAATCACTCCTTTTACAAATCCATACCCAAAAACATTCAACACAATAGCTACAGATGTTACTAGTAGTTCTTCCCAACTAGAAGTAATCAATAGCACTCAAAAAAAACTTATTGTTTTTAAACTTCAAGATGGAGTAGATCAAGCTATTATCATTCCTGAAAATGAAAAAGGTATTTTAGATTTTAAGCAAGGAGATTCTATTGTTTTTTATACTGGAAATGATTTTACTTCATCCCGCTTCTCTCATTTTACAAAAAAACAAGATGTATCTAGCATTTATAAAATTACATCATTAGCAACGCACTCTAAAATTGATGTGCTTCCATTTAAAGATAATCCAAGATTTACAAAAAACCCAAAATTTCATAGAAGCATAGAATCCTTAACGTTTTACGGTGTAGAAACAGAAAAATTAAAGGCTATTGAGACCTTATATAGAAACTTTTATAATACGTATTATCAACAGTGATTTGCTTTCTTTAAACCATCATAATTTTATACAATTCTCACAAAACGATTCCTTATAGTATTTCTGCTACCACAAATGTACTTCCCCCTATAAAGATAAAATCACGAGGCGTCGCTATCTCTTTTGCAGCGGTTAATGCATCAGGAGCAGAGGTATAACTTGCTCCTTTCAGGCTAAAACGCAAAGCAGCCTCTTCTAATTCCTCAGCTGGCATTCCTCTGGGAACTGATGGCTTACAAAAGTAATACGTAGCATGTTTTGGAAACAAAGGCAATATACTTTCTAAGTCCTTATCTGACACAACGCCTAATACAATATGTAAATGAGCATACGTAACTGTTTCTAGTTGAGGTAACACATAAGAAAGCCCTTCTTTATTATGTCCTGTATCACAAATAATTGTCGGTTGTTCCCCTAACAATTGCCATCTTCCTTGAAGTCCTGTATTTTTTACAACGTTTAATAATCCTTTGGCAATATGCTGTATCCCAACTCCAAATCCTTTTTGCTGTAATTGCGCTATAGCCACCTGTACGGTTCGGATGTTAGGCTTCTGATACGCTCCCTTTAATTCAGATTTCATGGGAATGGCATCAAATGTATACGCTTTGTATAAAGGCGCATTACGCTTTCGCGAAAGCGTATCAAACACGGCTTCCGTTTCAGGATGATGCTCCCCTATAACAACAGGTATTCCTTCTTTAATAATCCCTCCTTTTTCAAAAGCAATGTCAGCGTGCGTATTTCCTAAATACTGCATGTGATCGAGTCCTATATTGGTTATTACAGACACTTCAGGTGTAATAATATTGGTACTATCCAGCCTTCCTCCTAATCCTACTTCAATGATGGCAATATCGACCTGCTCACTCGCAAAATAATCAAATGCCATGCCTACCGTCATCTCAAAAAAAGATAACGCATTAGCTTCCAAAAAGAGTTTATTATCCTTTACAAAATCGACAACATACGCCTCACTCACTGGAATCCCATTAACGCGAATGCGCTCTCGAAAATCTTTGAGATGAGGTGATGTATACAATCCTACTTTATAACCCGCTTCTTGTAACACAGAAGCCAGCATGTGACTTGTAGAGCCTTTTCCGTTTGTACCAGCAACGTGTACCGATTTAAATGTTGTCTGCGGATTCCCTAGATGATCTGCGAGCAATATACTATTGCTAAGGTCTTCTTTATAGGCTACAGCTCCCTGACGTTGATACATAGGAAGTTGAACAAATAGCCAATCTATAGTGTCTTGATAGGTGATGATTACGTATTTTTAATTTTTAATGAGCTTACGCGAAAATACCTCTTCATTTCCTTTTACCTGCACAAAATAGATACCTTTTGGTAAATTTTGAATCGATAGTGTTGCGGTAAGTGTTTCCATTTTTTGAGTCAGTAGGACTTGCCCTAACTGATTGTATA
>JBLHOX010000204.1:0-6072 GCA_047623725.1 Dokdonia sp.
CCATACCTTTTAGACATAGGAGAAGAAGGTGGTATAGAAAATAAACTAAGATTTGACAAAGGATTGAAAAACGGTTTGTATTTTTACCACGGCATTTTGACCAACAAGTCGGTAGCAAATTGGTTTAATTTACACTACCGAGATATCAATCTTCTTATTTTTTAATTTATGCGTTTATTACATCGAATAGGATACTATTTAGGTGGTTTCTCTTTAGGTTTGATTGTTCTAGCCTTTTTCTTTAGTGGCAAAAAAACAAGTTGTGCTTATTTTCCAGAAGCTCGAGTTTTAAAAAATATTAATTTAAAGCCGTATACGCTTTCGCGAAAAGCGCAAGAATCAGTAACCCAATTACAACTAGATACCATTGCTATCAATTATGTATTGAAAAATGGTGATGTTGACTTTGGTGAAAGTCAAACAAGAAAAGAACCCTGCCCAGAATATGCTGTATATGGGGATACTCAAAAAGAAAAGGAGCTTAAAATTGTTCTTGAAAACTGCAAAGAAAAAGTGCTTATAAAAGAAATTTCTATCGTAAAAGACTAAGATTTTTTTTTGCTTTCGTACTTCGGCTGAGCTCAGTATAAACTTCTGCGTCATTACATTTTACTTGAAAGCGTAAAAAGAAAATTTCTTACTGCAGCACCAGTTATCACTTAAAAGAAATTACACCTTTCTACGTTTACGTTCAGATTTGATAAGTTCTAATTCGCGGTTTGTCTGTCCAGCGACAGATGTATTTTCTTCGGCTCTCCTGATTAAATAAGGCATCACATCCTTTACAGGACCAAATGGCATATACTTAGCTACATGATAGCCTTCTGATGCCAAATTAAAGCTAATATGATCACTCATACCGTATAATTGTCCAAACCAAACACGTTTATCATCTATAGAAATGGATTTGGTTTTCATAATCTCCATGGCGAGTAAACAACTTGCTTCATTATGAGTCCCTAAGAATACTGATATATCCTCTATATGATCAAAAATATATCGAAGCGTATCATTAAAGTTTGCATCAGTATCTGCTTTACTTGCACATATAGGTGTTGGGTATCCTAATGCTGAAGCGCGATCATTTTCTTTCTCCATATAGGCGCCACGTACAATCTTTGCGCCTATTTTAAATCCTTTTACTTTAGCATCTACGTGAAGTTTTTTAAGATATTCTAATCGATCCCAGCGGTAACACTGTAATGTATTAAAAACAATCGCTTTCTCTGTATTGTATTTTGCCATCATGGCTGCCACAAGATCATCTGCAGCATCTTGCATCCAGCTTTCTTCTGCGTCTATAAGTACGGCAACATTAGTTTCTTTAGCTTTTTTGCATATTCCATCAAAACGAGCAACGATCTTATCCCATTCTTTCTGCTCTTCTGAAGTTAGCGATTCTCCAGTTGTCTTCTTTTGCCAAATAGCAAAACGTCCCAAACCAGTAGGTTTGAAAACAGAAATAGGCATTGCCTCTTTTTCTTCAGCAAAATCTGTAAGTTCGATCACCTTAGTAAAACACGCATCAAATTGAGTTTCATCTTCCTTCCCTTCTACTGAGTAATCTAAAACAGAACATACACCCGCTTCATACAGCTTATCCATAACAGGAATGCAATCGTCTTCACTCACACCGCCACAAAAATGATCAAATACTGTAGAACGAATAAGTCCCTCTACAGGTAAGTTTGCATTAAGCGCAAACTTAGTCATAGCAGTCCCTATGCGTACAAGAGGTTCTTTTGAAATCATCTTGAACAAAAAATAAGCACGCTCAAGCTCACTATCAGATTTAAGAATGAAAGCACGTTCTGTATTGTCAAAAATAGAAGAGGTCATAATAGTACATTTAGTGTTACAAATATAATTCAAACTGAATGTGAATTACACAAAAAGATGTAATTTGGTGCCTTAAAATAGAATCTATGCACCCTATCAAAGCTTCGAGCTATGAAATTGTTTTTAACACCTCTGGATATGAGGCTCTCAATCATCTTATACAGACTTCTACATACTCAAAAATATTTGTAATTGTAGACAGTAATACAGAAGAACATTGCCTTTCTGTCGTATTAAGTACGTTAGGAACTTCTATAGCTATAGAAGTGATAGAAATTACGCCTGGAGAAGAAAACAAAACTATTGAGACCTGCTCTGGTGTATGGGATGCTTTAGCAGATCTTAATGCAGATCGAAAAGGTTTAGTGATCAATGTAGGTGGAGGTGTTGTTACTGATTTAGGAGGGTTTGTAGCCAGCACCTTTAAAAGAGGTATGGATTTTATAAACATTCCAACTTCCCTACTTGCTATGGTAGATGCTTCTATTGGTGGAAAAACGGGCGTAGACTTAGGGAATTTAAAAAACTTAATAGGTGTGATTAATAATCCACAATTAGTGGTAATAGATACTGGATTTCTCGCCACATTACCTAAAGCGGAAATGCGTTCCGGTCTAGCCGAAATGTATAAACACGGACTTATAGCAAGTGAAGATTATTGGCGACAATTGTCAGATTTATCTACAATGACTACCCAGGATCTTAACAAATTGATTTATGATAGTATTCTCATAAAAAATCAAGTAGTTCTTAAAGACCCTACAGAACAGAGCATTCGCAAAACATTAAACTATGGACATACTCTAGGGCATGCGATAGAATCATATTGTTTACCTCATACAGATTTAAAAACCCTATTACACGGAGAGGCCATTGCTATAGGGATGATTTTGGAAAGTTATATTTCAACTAAAATAACAGGATTACCACAAACGCATTTTGATCAAATAAACAACGTACTTTCAGAAATGTACAATCCCGTTGATTTTACCAAAAATGACATAGACCACATCATAGAACTCCTAAAACACGACAAAAAGAATACTAATGGAAAAGTGAAATTTGTCCTTTTAGAGTGTATAGGCAAAGGAGTTATAGATCAAGAAGTTCCTAATGAATTGATTTATGAGGCATTTGATTTTTATGCAACTCCTCAATAATTAAAAACTCCCTATTATAAATAACGTTCTTTAATTATGGACACATGATGCATCTCGTGCCCAACCGTTATAAAACCTAAGGCTCTTACCGACATAGGACTCCCACTTCCTGACCCTACCTCTTTAAGCATGGTGTCATCAAGGTTTTTAAAGAGTACGATGGTCGCGTTTCTAACGGCCTCATACTCTTCTATGAGTGAATCTATAGTTCTTGAATCTGCTTTAGAAGGTGGTATGTAATCATTTTGATCAAAACCAAGAAGGTCTACTTTGTCTTTTCTTGCAAATCGCATAGCTCTATAAGAGAATATGCGTTCAGTATCTATAATATGCATTAAGACTTCTTTTGGCGTCCATTTATCAATAGCATACCTGTAACTCAATTTTTCAGTAGGGATTTCTTTAAAAAAAGTAGCCACATCATCTTTACTTCCTATAAGTGCATTAACGAGTGTGGCTTCTTTATTTATTTTTTTTACAAATGGCTCATAATAAGGATTGTATTCTGAAGGCATTAAATCTTTAGTGTACATAGAAAGCTTATTTTTAAAGTAAAGGTACTAAAAAACCCTTCTAGAAGATCTAGAAGGGTTTTGCATAACATTAGATATATATATTAAACTAAATCTTGAAATATAGAATGCATTAATCGCTTCTTGTCATTAATACTTTCATCAAGAGAAATCATCGTTTCTGTACGATATACTCCATCAATATCATCTAAAAGGAAAATGATATTTTTTGCGTGATTTGTATCTCTTGCTCTTATTTTACAGAAGATATTAAACTTACCTGTAGTTACATGTGCAACCGTTACAAATGGAATTTGAGCAATACGTTCTAATACAAATGTAGTTTGTGAGGTTTTGTTCAAAAACACCCCTACGTATGCAATAAACGAATATCCTAATTTCCCATAATCAAGAGTAAGTGAAGAACCGATAATGATTCCTGCTTCTTCCATTTTTTTAACTCTTACATGTACAGTTCCTGCTGATATAAGTAATTTCTTTGCGATATCTGTAAAAGGTATTCTAGTGTTCTCGATGAGCATATCGAGTATTTGGTGATCAACTTCGTCAAGTTTGAATTTTGCCATTTTTGTATAATTCATTGAATTTAATTCAAAATTAAATCATTTTTATTGAATAATGTGTAATTACAAAAGGTAATTTAAACTACAACGTTATCGTAACACCCTTATCCACACTAAGATGTCTTATATCTGGTTTTCCAATTAATTTTTCTTCTAAAAGTTTTTTAATTTTTATTCCAGAAGCATCAACAACCCGATGTCCAAACATAAAAGAGGTCTCCTCTTTTGACGTAAATTCGGGAATAAATTCAATATGATTTCTAGTCAATTTTTCTGTAAATTGAATTCCTACATCTCCATCTTCAGCATTTTTAAATAAAATATCACAATAACATTTTTTGTGCTCAGGAATCGTTAGGTACACCCTTTCTTCTATAGGTTTTGGATTGGAAACGTTTTCCAATGCTGCAACAATAGCTATAAATACATATTGCCGTGTGACCTCTCTATCATAATCGTCAGGATAATGACCTGCTTCAAAGAGTATTGTAGGCACACCATCTGCTTGAAAAGTATCTCCTGCACAATCTAGATTAAAACCATCATCATAAAGTCCTATATTACCTGGCAAAAAAGGTGTCAACTCATTATAAATATGCGCTATTACTTGCATAGACCGCTTTCGCGAAAGCGTAATACTCCTACTTTCATCTGCAGAAGGGGCTAAAAACGAAAGTATCGATGGTTTACCAGTGCCTTCAAAACCATAAATTGTACGTTGTCCATGAAGGTTAAAACAAAAATGGGGTTGAAAGTCTTTATATATTTCCCATAACAACTTACTTTCTGGTTGTGACCTATTTTGTGCATCTCTATTTAAATCTACTGCATTTGCGTTAACACGCGTATATGCAAAAGCGCCATCTGGATTTAATATAGGAATAATACAAAGCGTGCAAGAAGATAAAATGGCTTCAAAAACTGAGTTTTCATCAACTTGTTGAAAAGCTTTAAAGAGGTCAAATAATGCTTTTGTGGTCGTACTTTCATTACCATGCATTTGCGACCAAAGCAATATCTTGGTTTTTCCAGTACCGATAGTAACCGTATGAATAGGTCTTTTTTCTACAGAAACACCTCGCTGTTTTACTTCAAATTTTGAAGGTAATTTCTCTAATAATTCAAGAATAGAATCTCCATGAATATAACGTCCTAAGAGTTGTTCTTCATGATTGTTTTTGTGCCAAGCTAAAAGTGTTTCCAAATGTATTTCTATTTTCTGTTTACAAAGTTAAACTTTATTAAATTTACATTTGTAAACAATTAAATATGCCAAGCACATTCCATTTGTAAACACATATTACCACTATAATCCTATTTGATCATGGAAATAATCCATGTAAAGAATAATAGAAAATATTAATATATTATATATTTTAAAATCAAATAGTTAAAAGGTTTAATTAAAGTATAAGTTTACCTATTAAAATAAATATACATAAGAATCATTGCAGAGTAAACATCAAAAATTTACATTTGTAACGTATATATAGCATAAAGAATTATTTACAATGGTAAACAATAGAAATTTTATACAAAGACTGGAAAAAATCCTTAAAGAATATGAATTATCGGCAGCAACCTTTGCCGATAAAATTCAAGTAGGACGCGCTACAATTTCGCATATTTTATCAGGTCGGAATAAGCCAAGTTTAGACTTTGTTATGAAAATTGTTCAGGCGTTTTCTCAGGTAGATTTATATTGGTTGTTAGAAGGTAAAGGTTCTTTTCCAAAAACAGAAGAGCAGCCTACCTTCACTCCTACTACCCATGTAAAAACGCAAAATCTAAACCCGACAAAAAAAATAAGTGTAGAAACAGAGAGTTCTAATCCTGTTGTAAATTCATTACTTCAGAATACTTCAAGCAAAAAAATAAAGCGGATTATTATCTTTATGGAAGATGGTACTTTTGAAAGTTACGAGACTTCATAGCCTATACATTTTGTATTTTTACGCTATGGTAAAAAAGATCCTA
>JBLHOX010000205.1:0-6035 GCA_047623725.1 Dokdonia sp.
GAATCACATCACCTAGTAGTATTTTGGCTTATGGAGAAGCAGCCATCAGAAATTACCTTTTAGGAAACAACTGGATGCGTGGAAACCTTCCTGGATATAGAGATACTGATGAGAATAAAAAAGAATTGAAAACAATTTGGATTCCCGACTCTTTTGGAATTGATCCAAATGCTCCAGCACTCATAAGAGCGCTAGGTTTACAAGGTTTTGGGAATTCTAGATTTGGAGGAAACCCTACCGCTTATGATGGATTAGGAGCAACATATGATCCTGCTATACCCAAAACCAAAAACCATCCAAAGGTAGACGCAACCTATACTGCAGATAAAGGATCTCCAATAGATGAACTACTTGAAAATACAGGTTTTACATTTAGAATGATCGCTTCAGATAGCTCTGAAACCATTGCGCATTTTATGGTGGGTGGTTACAATACCCTAACTACAGGAAAAACCCATAAAGATGATGCTGGGATGACCTATACAGATTACAAGATAGATACTCTTTTTTTCTCAAAATTAAGAGGTTTAGATACAAATGATCCACCTATAAATATAAAACCTTATAGCGGATTAAATGCATTGCAAGCAGCTTGGGAGGCACAAAATAGTGCAGATAAAACAAAAGGAACACAAAAATACATGCATGTGAGTGATGATATGATGTGGCCATGTGTTACTATGCAAGATTTCATAGATCAATTTAATAAAGACAATGATGGAGTAGTAAAAGCTTGTCAAAGTAGTTTTGATGTATTTATAGCTGCTGTTTTAAAAGAAAAAGAAAGCTTAAAAAGTCTAGAGAATTTTCAGACTACTCCATATATGGACGGTTATTATTCAGCTTGTCCAGATTTAAAAGCAGGTCATTTAGAAGCTACAAATACACTCGTTGCAGCCGAGGCTTTTCTAACATTACTAAGCAAACATATTACCTCAGATATATTAGAAACCTACCTAAAAGCAATTTATTTGGGTTGGGAGAATTTAGTGCCAAGTACCCACCATGCCTATGTAACAGGTTTGAGTACAAGAGAAGTATATATTAATGAACAACGACCGTATTTGTTTTATCCAAACACCAAAGATGAGCGCACAGGAGATGACATTGTATACGGAAAACAAGAAGCTGACATACAAGTGCCACCAGGAGGTAAAGGTGCTTTGACACTTGGAAAAGAAGTTTTACATGAGGTGCTGACCACCATTGCGAGTCAGCTTTCTCCAAATCCTACTAAAGAAACACAAAAAATTGCCGTATTCAATCCCGTTGGTTTGTCTCAAGAACGTCTAGTAGAAGTAGCTATAGATTCTTCGAATCCGTTTTTATCAACCGATTTTATGAGTACACGCGGAAATGCAGTACAATTGGTACCTAACGGAGAAACAACTTCTAAAGCATTGTTTTTTGCAGACCCTTCTAGTTTTGGTCATCAATCTGTTCAGCTTTCAACTAAAAAAGCGGCACCGATACTAAACCCAATGACTACTGTTTTTTCAAAAGATAGCAGAAGTGTTACCATTACTAATGGGGATTTAGTAGTTGTTTTAGGTGAAGTCCTTGTTCCAAGTGTATCTGGTGAAAAAAGCACTGATATCGCCATAACGTCTATGACATACAAATACAAAGAAGTATTAAAAAATGCGGGAAATGCACTGCATTTCTATAACGATTCTCAGGGGAGTAGCTTTCAATTTAGTTATGAGAAAAATGAAGGTGGTTTTTTAAATAATACTGATGATGTTACAAAACCAACGTTGGTAAGGGCGATTCTAAATATAGAAACTGCCATTGTAGGACCACTTAAAGTTGAAATTGAAACAACAAGTGTTTATAGAGGTAAAGTCGCTCTTAAAGATAAAGATACTGGTAAGACGGTTAAAGATGAAGATACTGGTAAAGACAAACTTGTAGATAAAGACTTTACATATGTTAGAACCTATACGTTTATTGCAGGCGAACCTTTTGTTAGAATGCGTACAAAAGGAAGTGCACCACATAAATATTCCGTTTTTGTAGATTTCCCTTTAATGGATACGAGTGCAAATGGATATGAGCAAATGGCTTATGGAACGCCATATCATTGGACACAACAACCTACACAACCACAATCCGACTGGAAGCCTTACGGAAAATGGGACGGACCTTATTTAAAAGGGTCTTGGCATTTTGCTATGGGAATCGATTCTGATAAAAATACGTCTGCAGCTATTTACCATAAAGGAGTACCAGGTTGGGGGATGTATAACAATAATAAAAATATTACTGGATGTTTATTTAGAAGAGTTCCCGCTGCACTTAACTTATGGGCGTGGGATCAAGAGAAGTATCCTAGAGCAGATCTTGACCTAGTAGATATAGAAGAACATACCTTAGAATATGCATTTAGAGTCCCAGGCGTTCAACTTCCTGATGTCGTTGGTTCAGAACATCCTATGTTCGAATCTATGGCATATCAGAACGATTTAATTGGTGTTGTTCCTGTTCCTGAAAATGTAAAACAACCCATGGATTCAAATCAACACGTTGCTATGTTGGAGAAAGTAAATGAAAATACGATGGGTGTACTCACCGCAGTTCGATTAAGTTCTCCGTCTATTGAACGTGGACAAAAAGGGAAAGAAAATTCATTAATCATGCGTGTATACCAACCTTGGAACAAACAAGTGGATGTATCATTATCCCTAGACAGTTCTTACAAAGCAATGCAAGAAGTATCTGCTTTGGAAACAGCAATAGAAACTAGTTGTACTATTACTACACCTGTAGAGGATTCCAAAACAAATACATCAGATTGGAAAATTAGTCCGAAATATGCGATTACAACGTTAAAAGTGGAGAACCACTAGCACAAGGAAGTTTACAGATTTTATACTATGTATGATGCAACAAGTCCCGAACTCTTTTCGGGGCTTGTTTGTTATATGCATTTCTAATGAGTACATATTTTACAGGTTAACCCAAAAAAGGTTTACAAAGACGTATGTATAAAATAGGATGTTGTACATATATACGCTTTCGCGAAAGCGGACTCAGTTTGACGCAAGATAGGAGGGAACATTAAGAATTATTAATTAACTTAATAATTTCTTTATAGGAGGTGCCAATTGGAATTTCCATACCACCAAGTAAGACAACATCTTTTGAAGTTAAAGAAGCAATCTTTCCAGTATTAATAATATAGGAACGATGAACTCTCAGAAAATAGGAAGGTAGCTTTTCAATAAAAGTACTTATTTTATCTTTTGTAATTATAGTCTCGCTTGCGGTATGTATTCTCACATAATCCTTAATACTGTCAATAAACAGAATAGTATTAAACGCTATTCTAATCATTCTTTTGTTTGAATTAACAAAGATGTGATCTGATGTTGTATCTATTTCTGATGATTTGTGAGAGGTAGATGGAGTGACTGCATTCAATGCTCTATATTTATTTATAGATTTATAAAACCGAATAAAGGGTATTGGTTTTAATAAATAGTCAATGATATCCAATTCATACCCTTCCAAAGCATATTCTCTGTAGGCTGTTGTTAGTATGACTTTGGGTTGTATAGCCGTGTTTTTTATAAAGTCTATACCTGTAACTTCAGGCATTTGGATATCTAAAAACAAAAGATCAATGGTCGTATTTTGAAGAAAATGTCCAGCAGTTATCGGGTTATCAAAAGTTGATACCAGTTCAAGATCTGGTACTTTTAGTATATACTTTTCAAGTACCTTAATAGCTAGCGGTTCATCATCTACAATCATACATTTTATACCCATATTACTTTAAATTAATGTTTAATACGACCTGGAAATCATTGTCTGTTTTGGTACTTTTCAGGTCATAGTTATTTTTATAGTTCAATTCTAATTGTCTTTGTGCATTGGAAAAGCCTATTCCAGAATGTGATTCATTTTTCGTATCGCCTTGTCTACTTGCAGGTAGCGTATTAAAAACTTTAAAATAAAGCTGATCTTGATTTGTAGTTAATTCAATTTTAATTACCGAGTTCTTGAGATTAGTACTCGCACCGTGTTTAAAAGCGTTTTCTACAAATGATATCAAGATCAAGGGTGCAATCATTACGTTGGGATCATGAAGATGATAAGTGAAATTCAATGTTAACTTATTACCATAACGGAGCGATTCCAAATCTATGTAATCTTGTATAAAGGCAATTTCTTTTTTTAATGGAACCTCTGCATCTTTACACCCATAAAGCATATAATCTAACATGCCAGACAGTTTTAAAACAACTTCAGGTGCTTTTTCAGATTGGTCTAAAGTTAATGAATACAAATTATTTAACGTATTGAACAAAAAATGCGGATTTGTTTGCGCTTTTAAAAATTTAAGTTCAGTATTTGCTTTTTCCTTTTGTAAAACTTCCAATTGATGACGCTCTTCAAAACGGTCCTTAAATGCCTTAGTCATAAGCATTAAAAAAACGAATACATAGACGGATGGAAAATAAACGACAGCCAAGTGAAATGGGTCTGCTAATATCTCTACCAAGCTTTTCTCCTTGAGGTGTTTAAGATTAAAAAGCTCGAACAAGTACATATCTGAAAGCTTTGAAAGCACTAAAAATACATATACAGATATCAAAAAAGAGATACCAAATTTGAAATACTTTTTTTTAAATAAAAGCTTCGGAACCTGATAATAGACTAAAAAATAACTCGCCAATAATTGGGCAGGTAAAAAACTCAAACTACTGATTAACGTCTTTTTAACACTTCCATCATTTAATGCCGCTAATACAGGTAAACTTATAACTAATAGAAACCAAAATACGAAGTGTGAAACGACCCTATTCTGAATGATCCAGTCGATAAAGTTCTTTCTTTTGACCATAGCATATAAATATATAAAATATGAATCTAGCATCTCTTTAAAAAAGACGAATCCTGATAATCTATTGCCCAAATCACATTTATGACGGATGTAGCCTATTTTCTGTTAATGATGGGTATCTATCCGTTAAAAGGTATCGCTAGTCTGTTTTTTAATTTTTCATTTATCTTATTTGATACGTTTGTCTAAGAACAGTACAAACATGGAGGTATTAGCTGTCTACTTGCTTCTTATGAACCACAAATAAAAAATGAAAAATATACCACGATTAATTTATGTCATCCTTCTATTAATAACAAGCATTAGTTTTGGGCAAAACCTACCAAAATTTGTACATATACAAGGCGGCACTTTCACTATGGGAGACGAATGGAGCTTGGGCAGTGAAGATCAACGACCTACCCACGAGGTTGCCCTAAAGAGTTTTAATATAAGCCAAACCGAGGTTACCGTAGCCCAATATCGCCATTATTGTGATACCACAGGAGTAGCTATGCCCAAAGCGCCTAGTTGGGGTTGGCAAGACAACCACCCTATGATAAATGTAAGTTGGCGTGATGCTATGGATTATGCCGATTGGCTTTCTAATAAGCTAGACCAAGAAGTACGTCTCCCTTATGAGGCAGAATGGGAATATGCAGCACGTGGTGGTAATAAATCTAAAGGTTACAAGTACAGTGGCGCGAATAACATAGCCGATGTGAGTTGGTATGATGGTAATTCTGACAAAAGAACCAATGCCGTAGCAGGTAAAAAAGCCAACGAATTAGGGCTTTACGATATGAGCGGTAATACTCTTGAATGGTGTATGGATAAATATGGAGGTGATTATTATGCCAACAGCCCTAAAGATAACCCTAAAGGTGCTACTGAAGGGGATAGGAGAGTAATACGTGGTGGTGGATGGAACCTTAATGCCACTTTTAGCAGTGTTGCTTTTCGCTACGGAAGCTCTTTTAATGGTGAGTTATACGAATATTTTGGATTTCGCGTGGTTTCGATCAAAAAAAAATAGCGGTTTAATCGCTAAAACGAAAGTAAGTGTATTTAAATAAGGTCAGTTTTAATAGAAAAAATAGTGCATAAAAACCCGCTACTATTCTTATAATAGACGTTACCAAGCATTATAAAAATTTAAACCATGAAAAATCACCATTTCGTATTTGTAATACTTGTATTTGTAATG
>JBLHOX010000206.1:0-6015 GCA_047623725.1 Dokdonia sp.
AACAAAATCATCATAACTCGGAGGCAGAAGACTTAACTGAGACTGATTATTGGTCTTCCATACAGGAATAGCTTTCATATCATGAAGATACAAAATCAAAAAAATAATTCAAAAAAAAAGACCGCCTTTTTAGACAGCCTCTTTTGTTTCAGGATACAAGACTCTTGTCTTATTTTCCTTTTGCATTTTTTTGCTTTTCAGCTTGCTCCATAATCTCAGACATTTTCTTCTGGAAACGCCCTTGCTTTTTTGGATTTGCTTTTTTCACTTCTATTTTTGCCTTTATTTTATCTTCATCAATGATGTACTTCTTGATAACAAGAATAATACCGATGGTAATAAGGTTAGAAATAAAGTAATACAAACTCAATCCACTTGCATAGTTATTAAAGAAGAATAACATCAATAACGGAGAGAAATACATCATATACTTCATCATTTTCCCCATATCTGGCATTCCTTCTTGAGCAGGTTGTTGCATCGCCTGGCTACCCGTTGTTAATTTCATAGAGAAAAAGATCGTCACTGCTGCGAGTATTGGGAATAAACTTATGTGATCTCCATAAAAAGGTAATTTAAATGGAAGTTTTGCAATCTCATCATAACTAGATAAATCATTTGCCCATAAGAAACTTTCTCCTCTCAAACCAAAAGCAGATGGAAAGAACGTAAATAAGGCATAGAAAACAGGTATTTGCAATAATGCGGGTAAACAACCTGCTGCGGGACTGGCGCCTGCTTTACTTTGCAAGGCCATCGTCTCCTTCTGCTTTTTCATTTTATCATTCTTATACTTTTCTGCAATCGCTGCAATTTCAGGTTTAAGTACCTTCATTTTTGCTTGCGATAAATATTGCTTGTATTGTACCGGAGATAATAACAGTTTAATACAAACCGTCATTAAGATAATAGCAATACCTGCAGGTAAGAATCCTGTTAGAAATCCAAAAAACGGAATTACCAAATACTTGTTTAAGAAACCAAAGATTCCCCAACCTAGTGGCATGGCTTCACCTAGATTACGATCATATTCTTTCAATATTTTATAATCTGTAGGGCCATAATACATATTCATGGCATAATCTAACTCTCCTTTACTTGGTTTTAATAAAAGATCTGCTTTATACTCTTTTGTAAACGTCGTTTCTTGATCGGCGTCCATTGCATCTTTTAAGAGGTCATTAGAATACAGTTTTGCTTCTTCAAATGGCGTATCTGTTAATAACATCGAACTAAAGAAGTGCTGACGATAGTTCATCCAAGTAAGACCCTCTCTGATTTCATCATCATTACCTGCCTGACCTAGTTTATCTGTTTTACCTTCATCATACTCATACGTAAGACGTGTATATCTATTTTCGTACTCTATACTCTTAGCATGGCGCATTCCTTTAAAGTCCCATTGTAAACGCATAGGTTGCCCCGTATTAAATACACGAGCAAGACCTTGTGATGTTAAGCCAAAATCAAGCATGTAATCACCTTTCTTTAACTCATAACGGTATTCTAAATATTCTGTAGGCGATACTTTTAAACGCATCGTTAACACCTCGTTACCTTCGTTTTTTGAAAGCGCAGGCTCAAAAAACAAATCTTTGGTATTCAGGTTACGATTATCTGTTGTATTAAAAGATATATTAAATTGACTATTCCCATCTTTAATAAGATATACAGGAATAGAGTCAAACGTTTTATGTTGTAATAAAGTAGCTTTTACGATATGTCCCCCTTTATTACTTACCTCTAGTTCTAGTACATCATTTTTAACAACGGTTACGCCTTCGGTAGCAGAAGGTAAGGTTCCTGAATATGCAAAAGCACCTAATCTATTTTGTAATTGAGAACGTCCTATAGAATCTGTAGGAGCTACTGTATTTGTATATTCTGGAGTTGCTATTGTTGAAGCATCTGGAGTTTGTACTTCTTGTACTTGCTCCTGTTTTGCTTCTTCTTGGGCTTGAATCTCTTCTGGTGTAGGCCTCGTATACATAATGTATAAAATTATTGCTCCCATTAAGAGCATTCCTATCACTGAGGTTTTATCAAATTTTTTCATTAACTGGTATTGTATAGATCGCTGTCGCGAAAGTAGTATTTCTAGTGAGAGATAGCAATTCTATCTCCAAAGGTTTACTTTATGCCATAGTGACACTATTTTTTTCTGAATGTGCTAATGCTGCTTTCACAAATGCAACAAACAAAGGATGCGGGTTTGCTACCGTACTCTTATATTCTGGATGATATTGCACACCTACAAACCATGGGTGATCTGGTAACTCAATAATTTCTACGAGTCCCGTATCTGGGTTTGTTCCTGTAACTTTCATCCCCGCTGCTTCAAGCTGACTTCTGTACGCATCATTAAATTCATAGCGATGACGGTGGCGTTCTTTAATCACATCTGTACCATAAACGTCTCTCACAATACTACCTTCGGCAAGCTCACATTCCCATGCACCTAGACGCATGGTTCCGCCCATATCAGTAATATTTTTTTGCTCTTCCATCAAATCTATGACTGGATATGGGGTGTTAGGATCCATTTCGGTGGAGTTCGCTTTCGCGAAAGCGCACACATTCCTACCATATTCTATCACCGCCATTTGCATTCCTAAACAGATGCCTAAAAACGGAATCTTATGCTCACGAGCATATTGTACTGCTTTGATTTTACCTTCAATGCCTCGCTCTCCAAAACCTGGAGCCACCAATACACCGTCTAGTTTTGAAATTTTATTTTTGATCACCTCATCGGTGATAAATTCACTGTGAATACTTTCTACTTTTACTTTTACTTCGTTTTCTGCACCTGCATGAATAAAAGATTCTAGTATTGATTTATATGAATCCTGAAGCTCTACGTATTTACCAATAAGTCCAATAGTAACTTCAGATTTCGGATTTTTATGTTTGGTTAGAAATTCGTTCCAACGTGTTAATATAGGTTCTGTAGTATCATCTAATCCTAATTTGCTCAACGTGATTTTATCGAGTCCTTCTTCCAGCATTAGATTAGGTACATCATAAATAGTACTCGCATCTATAGACTCAATCACCGCTTTTCGCTCTACATTACAAAAACGGGCTAGTTTTGAGCGTAACTCATCATTGAGTTTATGTTCTGTACGACATACTAATATATCAGCTTGAATACCACTCTCCATCAATGTTTTTACACTGTGTTGCGTAGGTTTTGTTTTAAGCTCTCCCGCAGCAGCAAGGTATGGGATAAGCGTTAAGTGTATTACAAGTGAATTCTCTTTTCCTAGTTCCCACTTTAATTGACGAATAGATTCTATATAAGGTAGTGACTCTATATCTCCAACGGTTCCTCCTATCTCAGTAATGACAATATCATAGTCTCCACTATTACCCAGAATTTGGATACGTTCTTTTATCTCATTGGTAATATGAGGGATGACTTGTACCGTTTTCCCTAAAAACTCTCCTCTACGTTCTTTATCTATCACACTTTGATAGACCCGCCCTGTTGTTACATTATTAGCCTGTGAAGTAGGAGCGTTTAAAAAGCGCTCGTAATGTCCTAAGTCAAGATCGGTTTCTGCGCCATCATCTGTTACATAACACTCACCGTGCTCATAAGGATTAAGGGTTCCTGGATCTATATTGATATAAGGATCTAATTTCTGAATTGTTACTCTATGACCTCGTGCCTGTAGTAGTTTTGCTAGGGATGCGGCAATGATACCTTTACCCAAAGAAGATGATACTCCGCCCGTTACGAAGATGTATTTTGTAGCTGCCATTAATGGAAATCTATAGTTCATTTACGGGGCGTAAAGGTACAGAATTTTGTGACTAGAAAAGGGAGTTTGATAGGTTATTTTTAGCCTGTTTTATAAATAATAGTTAGCTACATCTTTACTAATTGAATCCTAATGATATATATTTTGATGCTTTAAAACAAGAATTATACGTGATATGCTATCTTATTTTTTGAAATATAAGTTGTATTATCGTATCCAACAACTAACCATAAAACAAGAATTATATGAACAGATATGTAGAGGCATTTAAAAGATATGCTGAGTTTCACGGTCGATCCAGAAGAGAAGAATACTGGATGTTTGTCATATTTAACCTGCTATTTGCTATTGTAGCAGTGGTATTAGATCACGTCTCTGGCCTTGCCATACCAAGAATAGGATATGGTCCCATTTATATTTTGTATGCCTTAGTTACTTTTATTCCTGGATTGGCACTTACCGTAAGGAGACTTCATGATACTGGAAAAAGTGGATGGATGGTCCTTATTGGTTTAATTCCTTTAGTTGGTATATGGTTACTTATAATATTAGCGACAGAAGGAGACGCTACAGAAAATCAATACGGCCCTAATCCAAAAACAACTAATTCTGAAAACGCACTGATGATTAAAGATACCCCCCAAGGCAATGATAACTTAGTGATATTTGCTATAATTTGGATTGTTTTTTCTAGACTCTTTTACTTTGTGCTATCAAAAATTGATGCTGAGTATTTCTTATCTGATCTTTTCAAATATTCTAATGCATTATTTTCTATTATCTGGGGAGTTATTCCTCTATTACTAGCCCTTTCTATAAAAGACAAGAAAAAGCAAGTATTCCTTTTTGTGCTTGCAGGCATATATATAATAATGGCTGCATACGATCAAATTCAAGGTTTTATATAATCATACCAATTATAATTTAAAATTGTATAAAAATAATTTGAATTTTAGTGTGCCTAGATGAAGTAGAAAATCAAAGCATAGCCTTAGCTACGGTTTTATTTTATCCTGAAATATAGGTGCTCTAAAAACTAATTATTTATGCTATTTTAAGTTTTAAGTGGTATCATGTAATCATATCATAAAAAAAACCAGAACGTTCGTTCTGGTTTTTTTTATATTTTTAGCCCCTAGTAAGATCATTAGAATTTCTTGTAGAAGAACTTAATCTATTTTAAGCATTTTAAAAGTTTCATTTCCTAAACGTACATAATACATACTAGCAGGAAGATGTGATATATTAATTTGATTTTTACTTGGTGATAATTTCCCTTCAAGTATACGTTCTCCAAGCGTTGAGAATACTTGATAATTTACATCTTGTCTAACAGTTGCATGTATTAAATTGCTCGTAGGATTTGGATATAACGATACTGCTGAGACTTCTAACGTATCTAGCCCTAGAACTCCATCACATCCTGAATTAATATTTATTTCAGTATTAGATGCTACAGGATCTATTAAAAGTGATTCATGTAACAATGCACAATAACACGTATTATCATCAACATATAGTTGGATCCATGAAAGTGCAATCTTACCTATAACCCCATCTGCTCCATTAGGAGTATTTGCTACGGAATGTGATCCATTTTCTATTTCAAATAGCACTTTTTGGGTTGTTAGAGGCGTGTTTTCATAGTGTACATTAGCATGTAAATTAGGAGGTGCTACAACATCATCTTGCCCACTAAAAATTAAAACAGGACTTTCATGATCTAATTGTGTACCTGATCCTAACCAAGGACACAAAGCGACTACAGCTTTTATAGATGGATCTAGTGTCGCAGCGATTTGAGCACCACCACCACCCATAGACCAACCACTTACAGCAAACTTGTCTATGTCAATACTGCCCTCTAATGGAGATTGATTTCTTGTGTTCTCTTGACGAAGTGTTTCTAAAGCATCTAATAATGCTGCTGCTCTGATAGGTGGTAAATCAAGACCAGAATTTGTTCCTATATTAATGGCAATAATTCCGTGAGAAGCATAAAAAGGTCCCCATTCTTCAATATCCTCAGGACTTGATAAAAAACCAGTTACAAGCGCAACGCTTGCAAAGGGAGGTGTCGCGTTTACTGGATAGTATATGGTAGCACCTGCATAGTCTGGACCATTTCTAATACCATCTGTTTCATCAAGTGTTGCAACTTCATACGGTCCTGGATTTGTTAAACTATCTAAAGTAACATCATCACATTGCGAAAAAGTAATTTTAGGAAAGATACATACTATCAATA
>JBLHOX010000207.1:0-6004 GCA_047623725.1 Dokdonia sp.
GTAAGAAAGGTCATCAAAAATAAAAGACTACACCTAAAAGATCTTATTCATATAGTGCCTACGCTAATTGCTGTGTGGCTATACGTTCCTTTGTACAAATTATCTCCCCTAGAAAAGCTAGAGGTCAATGAACTACCCCGAGGCAGAGCCATCGAGGTATCAAGCGGAAAAAACTTATTTTTAGTTTTATGAAAACTATCCGTTTTCAAACTTTCCTCTTTGACCCCGAGGTAGAACCTCGAGGAATTCTATAGATTAAAGAGAACTCGCTAGGTCAATACATCAGATATGTAGATTTTGTAGTGCCCTTTTTTGCATGTGTCATGCTTTTCTATACCATATACACTTACATTGCTTTTAAAGACACTCAAGTAAGTTATAACAAAAAAAGATGGTTCCATTGGGTATTAGTGTCTTTTGGCTGCTATGTGCTTTCTATGATTATCTACTTTGCACTATCGCATATAGGAATTATCGAAACAGAACATGACTATACAATTATGTATATCATTATATTTTTCATTGGACTTATCTCTTATTTTGGATATAAACAACCTCAAATTTTTGAAGGTTTATCTATGGATAAGGTGTTACCTTTTAAAAAATACCAAAAAACAGGTCTCACAGAAAACCATGCACTTGAATTAAAAGAAACGCTTACTAGATATTTTGAAGAAAACAGGCCTTATTTAAATAGCGAACTACGATTAAACGACTTAGCTGAAAAATTAAACCTATCAAGACATCATACTTCGCAAATAATCAATGAACATTTTGATACTAGTTTCTTTGATTTTGTAAATAGCTATAGAATCGAAGAAGCAAAAAATTTATTGACAGATAAAAATAATTTAAACATTACTGATATTATTTTTTCTTCAGGTTTTAATAATCGTGTTTCGTTTTACAAAGCCTTCAAGAAACATACAGGAACAACTCCATCTGCTTATAAAACCAACAAATGACAAGCATCTTACCCCGTAAACACCGATAATAGATTACATATTCCCTTGTAAATGTTTATAAGCAATTACAAGGTCCTTTTGTATTTCATATTCCTTAGCACTATACAAACAATAAAACCGTAGGATCATGAAAAAAACAATACTCTTTATACTATGTCTTGTGTACACTACATTACAAGCCCAAGTAACCGTAACGACCATAACTTCTGAATTTAATGGAAGCGGAGGACTATCATTAGATAGTGAAGGAAATCTTTTTATAGCAGATTTTGGCGACTTTCTAGGAATGGCAGATACCGACGGAATCCCAAATAATGTATTAAAACTAGACGTAGATTTGAACTTAACCGAATTTGCTACTGACTTTACAGGAGCATCTGGGAATGACTTTGATAGTGAAGGCACCTTATATCAGTCTGATATAAGAGACAGTGCTATCTATAAAATAGTAAATGGGGTTCGAATTTTTGTCACCTCAACGGGTATTGTTGCACCTGTTGGGATCGTATTTGACAGTGAAGACAATTTTTATGTCTGTAATTGTGGAAATAACACCATCCGAAAAGTCACGCCAGACGGGACATCTACACAATTTGCTTCAGAAGGTGAATTTGCATGTCCAAATGGAATTACTATTGATGAAAACAACAACTTATATGTATCTAATTTTTCAAACAACAATATTGTAAAAATTACGCCAGATGGAACCACATCCACTATAGGAAACACAGTTGACGGAAATGGCCATATAGATTATGACCAAAACTCAAAAAATTTATATATAGCAAGTTATAGCGGACATCAACTATTTTATTTAAACTTAGATAATCCAGTGATGACTGTTATTGCTGGGACAGGAGAAAGAGGAAATGATGATGGAACAGAGATGACTGCAACATTTTCTACTCCCAATGGAATTGCTGTAACTGACGATGGCAATACATTGTATGTAAACTGTGCTGTCCCGTTAGATGGAGCGATGATTAATCCACAAATCATAAGACGTATAGATATAAGCAGCCTATCTGTAGATGACAATAGTGCTTTGATAAATAGCGTACAGACATATCCCAACCCAGTGGCAGATGAGTTTATGATCGAGGCAGAACTCCCTATAAACATGTCAAATATCACCATCAAAATAGTAGATGTTTTAGGAAATACTGTAAAAGAAATACAGGACATCTCACTTCAAAATACACACCTTAGACAATCAATTAATATCTCACAGCTATCGGCAGGAAATTACATATATATGATCAGTCAAGATTCAAAACAGTTGCATAGCGGCCAACTTATTAAAAAATAATCACTATTTTCAAAATGGAGACTATGACAAATTTCATTTTAAAATACTGTCATTAGAAACTTTTTGCGTGAAGGATTGCAATGTAAATCCCACAGCCTGAATTTAACCCGCATTATGCATTAGAAAATCTATTCCGTCTTGAAGCAGCTGCAAAATATATCGCTACGCTATGTTTTTGAGTTTAACCATAGCGATGCTATGCTAAAACCCAGAAAAGTCATATTTTATTGCTGTTTCCACCCTCATTACAAAGTTCTAATGCATAATGCGGGTTTAAGGAAGTGCGAGGAATTGCAATGGAAAGCCTGACCTGATTCCTGAACTTGTTTCAGGATGAGGGACACGCCCAAATATCGAAAACAGAAATTTGTTATATCTATTTTTATCTTATTTACAAATACCTTAAACGTACATCTCATGAAATTCGGAGGAACCATCATCATTAATCAGCCCTATGAAAAACTAGCAGCACTATTTGCCGACACAAATAACCTAAAAGAATGGCAAGATGGATTTCAAAAAAAAGAATTAATAAGCGGAGCCGAAGGAGAAAATGGAGCCATTTCTAGGATACAACTTTCACAAGAAAAACGGGATATGGAGCTGGTTGAAACCATTATTGATAACCAACCCCCCCATTTCTTTGAAGCAACGTATCACCACAAACACATGGATAATACGCTAAAAACTTCTTTCATCCCTATAAATGACACGCAAACCGAGTACAAAACCGAAGGAGAATACACACGTATCAATTGGGTGCTCCCAAGATTAATGGCTATACTGTTTCCGTCTATGTTTAGAAAACAGGCTTATAAATGGATGAAAAACTTTAAACAGTTTGCAGAAAATAAATCATAATTACGCTTTCGCGAAAGCGTATAAAAACGCCTCCTAAGTACTAAATACTATAGAAGGCGTTTAAAAAAATGCATCTCTGATATCACTTATTTTTATTGAGAAAAAACGACTTCTCCTTTAGCTTCTTGTTCTTTAAACTTAACCACTAGATCTAATGCATCTGGAATAACATCACTACATAAAACAATGAGAGAACCTTTCTTTGCATTATTTACAGCAAAAGTAATGGCTTCTTTCTCAGAAGGGATTACAGTTGTCTTTTTATTAGGGTCTTT
The DNA here is from genome assembly GCA_047623725.1 of Dokdonia sp. Lineage (GTDB taxonomy): Bacteria > Bacteroidota > Bacteroidia > Flavobacteriales > Flavobacteriaceae > Dokdonia. The sequence continues at coordinate 3,411 of JBLHOX010000207.1, forward strand.
TGCCAGAATACCATCGTTCAACATCTTAATCAACTCCTCTTCAGTCTTCCCTCTAAGGCGTTTATCTTGACGAATAATTATTTCATCAAACATTTCTGCTGCAATCGCCCCCATCTCATTGTTATCTTCTACTCGACGATCTCCTATCCCAGCAATAATACCTACTTTATAGGTGTGATCAAGGTTTTTAGTAAACTTATGCAATGCTCTCATACCTGCTGGATTATGCGCATAATCGAGAAGAATTGTAAAATTTTCAAATTCAAATATATTTAAGCGACCTGGCGTTTGAGAAGCAGATGGGATAAATGTTTCCAAAGCTGCCTTCATATCCTCAATACTAATCCCTTTTATATTTGCCGTAAGAATCGCAGGAAGTACATTTTGAATCATAAATGTAGCTTTCCCACCATAAGTAAGAGGAATATCTTCTACTCTCATAATACGCATTTTCCAAGTCCCTCTACAAATCGTAACATATCCATTTTCAAAAACAGCAGTGATTCCTCCTTTACGTTGCAATGCTTGAATTCTAGGATTATTTTCATCCATAGAAAATAAAGCCAAATTACAATCAATATTTCGACGCATATCATATACGAGATCATCATCTGCATTTAATATAGCATATCCATCTGGCAAAACTGTTTCAGGAATTACAGCCTTTACACGTGCTAGCTGCTCAATAGTATGTATCCCTTTAAGGCCTAAATGATCGGCTGAAACATTTGTGACTATTCCTATGTCACAATTTTTAAACCCAAGTCCTGCTCTTAATAATCCGCCTCTTGCAGATTCTAATACAGCAAAGTTTACGGTAGGGTCTTTCAATACAAACTCTGCACTTGCAGGCCCTGTACAATCTCCTTTCATTAATAATCTGTTTTGGATATATACCCCGTCGCTTGTAGTATACCCTACTCTATAACCACTCATTTTTGCGATATGAGCTATTAATCGTGTCGTCGTTGTTTTTCCATTAGTTCCACTAATAGCGACAATAGGAATCCTTCCTGTATCTCCTTGTATTGGAAATAATTTATCAATTACAGGTGCTGCTACATTACGAGGCAACCCTGTTGTAGGAGCTAAGTGCATCCTAAATCCTGGACCAGCATTTACTTCAAGTACAGCGCCTCCTGTCTCTGACAAAGGCTTTGTAATATCATCTGTCATAATATCTATCCCGCAAATATCTAAATCAATGATTTTAGAGATTCGCTCTGCCATAGATACATTTGCAGGGTGTACAATATCGGTTATATCTTCTGCGGTACCACCAGTACTTAAATTTGCTGTGTCTTTTAAAATTAATCGCTCTCCATCTTTCAATACAGAATCTACAGTATATCCAGCAGCGTCAATAATTGTTTTAGTAAGGTCATTAAGCGTGATCTTGGTCAGCACATTTTCATGCCCATACCCTCTACGCGGATCTTCATTTACTTTATCTACAAGTTCTTTAACCGTAGATTTTCCATCTCCTATTACATGTGCTGGAGTACGTATAGCCGCAGCAACAAGTCTATGATTAATGACTAGTAATCTATAATCTTCTCCTGTAATATATTTTTCTACGATAACCCTACGAGATACTTCTTTAGCTGCATGAAATCCGACAAGTGCTTCTTCATAGGTTTTAATATCTACTGTAATTCCTCTTCCATGATTTCCATCTATAGGTTTTATAACGAGAGGATATCCTACATAATCACACGCTTCTTCAAGACTACGTTCTTTACTTATAATATCACCACGAGGGACTTCAACTTCTGCTTGTTCCAGTAAATATTTAGTGTCTTCTTTATCACAAGCCAGTTCTACACCTATACTACTGGTTTCACTAGTTACCGTGGCTTGTATTCTTTTTTGATTGGCACCATATCCTAATTGACAAAGCGAATATTTATTTAATCGAATCCAAGGAATACCTCTACTTGCTGCTTCCTCTACAATAGAACCTGTACTTGGCCCTAATCTTTCTGCTTCTCGCAGCTCACGCATTTCTTGAATATCATCTTCAAGATCATAAGATTTCCCGTCTATAAGAGCTTCACATATACGTACTGCTGCTTTTGCAGCAAACCGCCCAACACTTTCTTCTATATAGGAAAAGACAACATTATATACGCCTTCTTCCCCATAATCCCTGGTTCTTCCAAAACCAGTATCCATATCTGCTAATGTCTGAATCTCTAATGCAATATGTTCTATAATATGGCCCATCCATGTCCCGTCTTCTACCCGTTGAAAGAAGCCTCCAGGCTCACCCACAGAACAACGATGAGAATACATCGTAGGGAACATCGTTTTTAAACGCTCTGGAAATCCATCAATCTTATCTGATGGTCGCTGTTCCATATCTTCTAAGTCCAGTACCATTACAATTAATTTATGACGTCTCACAGACCAGTAATTAGGTCCACGCATAGCGTTTATTTCTCTTATTTTCATATTTAGAAGGTTAGATTGATAATAATATTCGTATTCTATAAATATATCATTTTTATAGAACAATTGGTGTATTTTTGCAAACTGTTAAAAATGATGATCATGGCAAAAGGAACACTAATTCCAATTGGGGGGAACGAGGA
>JBLHOX010000208.1:0-5996 GCA_047623725.1 Dokdonia sp.
GAAAAATATATGATAATCACCTTAACGATATAGATGCGATTATGGTGGGAACGCCAGATCATACGCACGCAACGATTGCGCTTCCTTTTATGCGCGAAAAAAAGCATGCGTATGTAGAAAAGCCACTAACTCATAATATTTACGAAGCACGCTTAATGGCAGAAACCGCTGCAAAGCAAGGTATCGTTACGCAGATGGGAAATCAAGGAGCTTCTAGTGATGGGATTCGTATCGCACAAGAATGGATCAATGCGGGTGTGATAGGAAAAGTACATCGTGTAGATTGTTGGACCAACCGACCGGTATGGCCACAAGGATTTAAGCATATCACGCAAGGACAACCTATCCCAGATAATCTCGATTGGGATTTATGGTTAGGACCTGCTTCAGAACGACCTTATAACGAAAATTACCTCCCTTTTAAGTGGCGTGGTTTCTGGGATTTTGGAACAGGAGCGATGGGAGATATGGGATGTCATATTATGGAAACCCCTTTTAAAACATTAGACTTAGGGTTTCCGTATGAAGCTGAGGCGAGTTGCACCACTATTTGGTCTGGTGATTTTGTAGAAGCCAATTATGCTGAAGCGTGTCCACCAAGTTCTATTGTACGTTTGAAGTTTGACTCGCCTACACAAGGCGATGTTTCTTTAAACTGGTATGATGGAGGGATTATGCCTGATCTCCCACCTGAATTAAAAGATAACGAAGCGCCTGGTAATAATGGCGGTGGAAGTATATTTCATGGCACAGATGGTATTATGATTACGGATACTTATTCTGGGAATCCTCGTTTACTACCTAGCGAACGTATGAAAGATTTTAAACGCCCTACTGAAAGTATTGCCAGAGTGACAACATCACATGCAGGTGAGTGGGTAGAGTCGTGTCTTAACAACAAACCAACCTCTTCTCCTTTTTCGTATGGAGGACCGCTTACAGAAGCTGTACTGATGGGGAATCTTGCGATTAAAGCTTTCCAGCACAAAACGCTTAAAGAAGGCAAGAAAATAGGCGATTGGGATCCTTATAACTATCCTGGACGTCGTACGATTAAATGGGATGGAGCCAATATGCGTGTGACCAATTATGAAGAAGCAAATGCGTGGGTAAAACGTGCGTATCGTGAAGGATGGGAATTGTAGTCTGTAGTCTGTAGTCTGTAGTCTGTAGTCAAAATTATAAAAGCACATTTAAAAAGGTCATATCAATTATATACTCTTTTTAAATGTGCTTTTATGAAATATGTGTTGAAGTTTTTACTCTTTCTTCACATACCTTATTAATCTTCCATATAATAGACCCCATCCTCGCGCTTAAAAATCTCATACACTCCATGTTTTGTCTGAAAATATAATGGATCACCAGTTTCATCAGAGATCGTGAGGAAATCTGTTGTTTCAAATAAAGGAAAATCTATGGCAACAATCCAATTAGGCAATAATTCCCCTCTCCTATCTCCTCTAATTATTTTATCCTTTTCCTCAAACCATATTTTTTCTATATTTTCATCTAAAATCTCTCGATTTAAATCTACATATAATTTGTTTAATATTTCTTTTATATTTTCTTCAGATTGTATCATAATATGCCTTCCAACTTATTTTTCCACATAGTAAGTATCATCCTCATGCTTAAAAATCTCATATACCTTATGTTTTGTCTGAAAATACAAAGGCTCTCCAGTTTCGTCAGAAATAGTTAGAAAATCTATTGTATTAAAAAAAGAAGTGTCCTCAATAGATACAATCCATGCAGCTATTTTAGCTCCTTTATTTTCCCCTCTCGCTAGTTCTCTTTCTTCTTTAAAGTATATTGATATATCCTCTTCATTAAATGAGGATTTTAAATCAGAATATAATTTATCTAAAATCTGTCTTATCTGTTCTTTAGTATGATTCATATTTTTATATGTAAGGGTTCAATTTCAAATCCATATCTAGGACTTACTCTAATATCATTAATATATCTTAATGCATCTTCTAATTCTTCTTTAGTCCATCGGCTTCTATTTTTAAATACCTGCTCCCAAACATTCATTTCGCGATCTAGTGTATTAATAGTTTGATATACATCATCGCCTACACTTTTCCAATGTTTAACATGTGCGAGTTCATGAAAGGCAATAATCTCTGTAGTGTTTTTAGGTAACAACATTTGCGCTGTTTTAGAATCGAAAACACCCACTTTAGGGGTATGGAAACTACTCATATATTCAAATAACTGTTTTGGGTTTTTAAAATTTCCTATAGGTTTAAAAAGTGATTTTATATTACTCGATCCTTCAAAAATTAAATCTACTCCATATTTTTCTTTTAAAAGTTTTCTAAGCACTCTGATTTGTCTCGTCGTTAACACTTTACCTCCTAAGCTACCAACTCTGTGCCTTCGGTGCATCCAATCCAAGTCTTCAGGATCAAAGTCTCTAAAAAACTTCTTTATATCATCTATAACATTTTTAGCAACTTTTTTCCCTAATTCTAAAAAATCAGAAATCTTTTCTTCAATATACTTTAAAAACTTCCCATTTACAATCGCCTGTATCAACTCATCAAACTCGGCTCGTAAAACTCGTAAAATATCTGTTGTAGAGAGGACTATTTTTTTTCCTACTTGCTTCGCTGCTTTAATTCCTGCTTCCACAGCTTTTGTAGCTGCTAAGGAAATGTTGGCAGCAAGCGAAGTCCCTCCAGTAAAAAAAGCAAGAATAACATCAAACACCAACTCAAATACAATAGCTCCTAAAAAATATGCTATAAAATAACGAGATACACCTTTTAATTTTTTGTAAATACTATCTACCAAAGCAATAAATTGTGTGTTGGCTGTAATTAAATTTAATAGTAACCCATTAAATATCTTTTCTGATCGCTCAGTCAACGTTTCAATAAGATCTTCTACAAACTCTAGACGTTGGCCACTTTTATCAAATTCTTCTCTAGAAAAAGGCTTTTCTAACTCTAGAATAGCAAAGTTATCTATGATATACCCGATAATTAATACAACGAGCTGTAATAAGGAAATAATACCATTAATAAGTCCGCACAACAACGCATTAAATAAAGCCGTACTATTATTAATCTCCTCTTTTATGGTATTGATAAAGGTCTTTGCTTGGTTTACAATGCCTTTCACTTTTGTTAAAAGACGACGTACATTGGCAGGTAATTTATCTTGATAAAATGCTCTTGCAAATAATACAGCGGTTTTACCTGCTACACCAGGTATTACTTGTGCAATAGCTTGAGGAATGAACTACCCCGAGGCAGAGCCATCGAGGTATCAAGCGGAAAAAACTTATTTTTAGTTTTATGAAAACTATCCGTTTTCAAACTTTCCTCTTTGACCCCGAGGTAGAACCTCGAGGAATTCTATAGATTAAACAACACACTGTCAAAATTATTTACAAAGTTTACTAGATTATCAAAACCTTTATCTTTTACTTTGTTTGTATCCCTATTATTCGTTGTTAAAAAATCTTTTCCACGTGTTTCAAAAAACACAGGAATAATAGGCTCGTATTCTTTTTGTGTTCCTGCTCTCCATTTACCATACTCATAATTCTTAGCCGTAAACTTCCATTCCTCCATTTTACTAGATCCTGAGTATATCCATTTTGCAAGATCATTATTTAAACCTAATAGATACTTAAACATCGTTTTGTCATTTAACAATCCTGACAACTCTAGCTTTACAGCACTTAACAACACATCTGTTTCAATATTGAGCTTTTTTGCTACCACAGAAGACCATTTAGAAAGTGTATGTACATCTCTATCTCCAAGACGTATAACTGTTTTTCTTGCAGAAAGTTTCTCCATTAACAATTTTCTTTCTGTACCAAACTTTACTCTACAAGCCGTCCCAAAAAAGTCTAAAGACGTATCATCTCCCTTTTCATAATAGATAAATAGTTGTTTTGAAGATGGTATATCTTCTGGAGCTTGAGAATTGTATCTCTCAAAAACGGCTACTCCAGATACTAGAGGAATCAATTTATACGTATATCCATCTATTGTATCTATTGACTGTGTCAATCCTTCCTCTATATCTACAAAAGCATGGAACAAGCTTTCTTCCCCAAAAGGAGATTGGTACGGATTTGGATTTGCTGTTGCTCCAAAATTTCCTTGAATATTTGGAGAGGCTAAGCCATTTGGAAATAGCTGTCCAAAAAGTTGATTATCGGCGGAGTCATCAAATAGAAATGGAACTCCATCTACTGTATTAGGCATAATTCTCTTTTATTAATCTTCATGAAACATTTTTTAATTAAAAGACATACCTATTACTTCCAATGACATCAATACATCAGAAAACATCAAACAGTTGTTTGCTATATAGTATGGCAATAAATAAATGTGTGGTGTAGCTATCACACAAAGAGAAACACCACTAACTCCTTGTATGATAGAATATCAAATGTAAAACAAAATACCACATTATACAAATTATATATGTTGTATTTTGTAATATTTGTTATTATTATTTTAAAACGAATTATAAGTAAACATAAAGTCAAACATTTGTGTGTTTTAGCTTTCTCACTCTCGAAGTAAAGCACAAAAAAAAGGAGCGCTTGAAAAATCAAGCGTTCCTTTTTTAAATGATTTTGTGTTGAAGATTTTACTCCTTCTTCAGAATCTTAGCTTTGTTTTTTAAACCATTTACAGTAATCGTAGGATCTCCGTATAATTCCAATACAGCAGTATCTTGAGCATACAATGTGATGGCTTCTTTTACATTCATATACGCATCTGAAGAATCAGAAAGTGTGATGTCTGTGGTCGTAAGTAGTACTTCTTTTGCGCTTAATTTTGCACTACCAGAAAGCGTGAGTTTCATATCATTTACAATACCATCCAGTGTTAATTTTGATGTATCACTTAATTGAGATTCTAGTGTATCTAGTAAAGCATACATCTTTAAAGTAGCTCTACCATCTAGGGTAATCTTACTACTTGGCGCCTTTGTTTTAAGCGTGCCATCAGCATCACTAAATAATTCGATATTAATAGCTTCTGTATAATACAAATCAAGATCAAACTTTGACCCTTTTCCAGCTGTAAGAAGTAGGTTTTCCCCTTTTATCAATCTATCTGCTTTTACTGTTGCTTCATTATTCAAATGTATTTCAGTAATCGTAGCAGCAGTAACTGTGATTTTAAGCATTTTCTTTTTGAAAATACGATGCGTTCCAGTTATTTTAAGCGTATTATTCTCTACTCGAAAGGTAATAACTTCTATCAAGTTATCATCGGTCTCTATCGTATATTGATTTGTACTCCCTTGACGTAATTCAATATCAAAATCGCCGTCAATATCAATACGATTAAAAAGTTCTGTGAGTGCTACTTCTTCTAAAGTAACAATACCTGACCCTTTAATTTTAGGTAATTGTTGCCCAAGCATACACGTACTTACAAGAAGTAAGGTAATGATATACAGTTTTCTCATGATCTTTATAAGATGTAGGTTATTATGGAAGCTTAGAAAAGCAATTTATTTCCCTGGAAAATCAGCTTTGCGTTTTTCTAAAAAGGCTGTGGTTCCTTCTTTAAAATCTTCTGTGCCAAAACATGCACCAAAGGCTTCTATTTCTGCGTTAAATCCATCTACTCCATCTATAAAACCTGCATTAATCGCTTTAATCCCTGCAGCAATCGCTACCGATGAGTTACGCATCATCTTACTTGCAATTTTCTGAGCTAATGCCAATAACTCTTCTTGAGGAACGACATGATTCACTAGTCCATAATTTAAGGCCGTATTTGCATCAATCATTCCAGCAGTCATAATCATCTCCATAGCGCGACCTTTTCCTACCAATTGTGGTAGACGCTGCGTACCGCCATATCCAGGAATTACCCCTAAAGATACTTCTGGAAGTCCCATACGTGCATTATCACTAGCCAGTCTAAAATGCGCTGCCATGGCAAGCTCCAGACCTCCACCTAATGCAAATCCGTTTACGGCTGCAATCACTGGGGTTGCTA
>JBLHOX010000209.1:0-5995 GCA_047623725.1 Dokdonia sp.
ATCCGCTGGTTTGACAATGGGTTCTTAATGCTAAAGATTTTGGATTTTTAGGATTGAATTGAGCGACTAGTTTTGCCCAAAGCATACGCGCAGCTCGCATCTTTGCTACTTCCATAAAGTGATTCATTCCTATCGCCCAGAAAAAAGACAAGCGTGGAGCAAAGGTATCGATGTCCATTCCTGTTTTTAATCCTGTACGTATATATTCAAGACCATCGGCTAGAGTGTATGCAAGTTCTATATCGCAGGTAGCGCCTGCTTCTTGCATATGATAGCCCGAAATAGAAATAGAGTTGAACTTAGGCATCTCTTTTGACGTATACTCAAAAATATCTGAGATAATACGCATCGAAGGTGTCGGTGGGTATATATAGGTATTACGCACCATAAATTCCTTCAAAATATCGTTTTGGATCGTACCAGACAATTTTTCGAGAGATACACCTTGTTCTTCGGCAGCGACGATGTAAAAAGCCATAATTGGAAGCACAGCTCCATTCATGGTCATGGATACTGACATTTGATCTAATGGAATTTGATCAAAGAGTAATTTCATATCCTCGACAGAGTCTATCGCCACTCCTGCTTTTCCTACATCTCCAACCACACGCTCGTGATCACTGTCATACCCACGGTGTGTGGCAAGATCAAAAGCGACAGAAAGTCCTTTTTGCCCCGCAGCAAGGTTACGTCTATAAAATGCGTTGCTTTCTTCGGCAGTAGAAAATCCTGCATATTGACGTATGGTCCAAGGTCTACGCACATACATGGTACTATAGGGACCACGTAAATTAGGCGCTATACCCGCTACAAAGTCCAAATGCTCTAAGGCATCTATATCTTCTTTTGTATATGATTTTTTAAGATCAATGGTCTCGGCGGTAGCCGTCACTTCTTTAACCGATCTTTTTGTAGATGCGGTTTGTAAAGAATCTAAGGTGATATGGTCTACTTTCTTTCTAGTCATTAGTTTTGTTGCGATTCTTGCGGTGTTATACCAAATGAATTTTAAAATGAGACGTACATAATTTGAATTATATAGTGCTTAGATGAATAATGAAATCTAAGCATAGCCATCGTTATGGTTCTATTTTATTATGAAATATAAGCGCGATAGAAACATAGTATTCGTTTTATTTTAAGGTTTATTTGGTGTTATATTAAGAATCTGTTGGTAATAACCATCTAGTGCTACATATAAAGCCAGGTACCGATCTTTGCCAGAGTTACGCCCAAAATTTCGTAAGCGAGAATTAAATAATTTTGGGTTCATCGTTTTTGTGTCGATCAGGGCATTAATCGTTCTTCTTAGGTCTTCGTCTTTTATATTATTTACAATACATTGTACTGCTGGGTGTTCATAGTTAAGATGGCTTGGCGTTTTATTCTCGATAAGAATATTTTCAGCGATCAGCGCTTCTATGATAGGACGTGTATTTGGGGTGATGATTTCATCATATTTTGCAGAGCCGTCCATCCCCCTATATATAAAAGCTCCATAGCCTTTTATTTTGCTTTTACCTATAGAATCATATTTGGTTAGCAAGTCATTCTCAAAACTGTATAAGGCTTCGTTTAATAAAGCATTCTGAGTTTCAGAACAGCTAATCACTTGTTCTTGATCTGCAAATTTAAAATCGAATTCAGCCTTCTGATTGCAACTTATAATACTTGCTGTTGCTAGAATTAAAAATACAATTTTCTTCATGTCTACTTTTTTTAATTTAAATTATACTTCGGTTTTAAGACGTTCTTGTTCTATAGTTTCAGATAAGCGACGTTTTATAATAGGTACGATAAGCGTTTTTCTAGGATTTTTTTTTACAAAGGGGTATAGTTCTAAGCTATCCTTCATACGATCGCTAGGGTTAGGGTGCTTATTGGTTCCTAAAAGAATCTTTTCTTGCGTATCAAATTGTGCTTGTTCTTTTTGAGCACTCTCTTTTATCTTACGTTGTATGGTTCCTTCTTTAAGCTGTTTTAAAAAACCTCCTTGCTTTTCTATATCCTTAAAAAGGGCTAATGCTTTTTCGGCTAGTTGCTTTGTGATGGCTTCTATGTAATAGGTGCCGTCAGACGGGTTACTTACAGCATCAAAGTAGCTTTCTTTTTTTAAAATGATCAATTGGTTACGAGAGATGCGTTGTCCAAAATCATTGGTTTTATGATAGATATGATCATACGGCATATTGATGATGGTGTCTGCACCGCCTAATACAGCACTCATGGCTTCGGTGGTGGTACGAAGCATATTTGTATTGTAATCGTATATGGTTTTATTGCGACGTGTAGGTCTGGCAATGATATGGGTTGTAACCGCTTTCGCGAAAGCGTACTCATTCATCAAAACAGCTACTAATTGTCGTAGCGCACGAAGTTTTGCAATTTCAAAAAAGTAATGAGAACCAACGGCAACTTGAAATGTAATAGAGGGTAAAGAAACGTTTATAGCTTCTAGGTGTTGTAAATACTCGTTTGCATGGGCGATACCATAGGCGAGTTGTTGTACCATATTGGCACCTGCATTTTGATATAAATCAATATCTATCGAAAGGGTATTCTTTTCATGTTTTAAAATGCTATCAAGAATACGGTGATCTTCTTTTAGGTTGTGATACCAATTGCCATCTTCGGCTAACTGGTGAATCAGATCTATATGTAGGTAGACGGTGTGATCTCCTGCTTCTTGAATGATTTGTGTATAGAAGGCTTCATCTAGAAATTGTAATTTAAAATGAATTGGAACCTTTATGTTACCTAATGACTTAAATAATTGGTGTACATCAAAAGGAGAATTGGCACTAAAGTAAAGGGCTTCTGTTCCTGCTGTGATAGCCACTTTTGCTGTATTTGCTGCCTTGCTAGCACCTAGAATAAAAATATCTTCTCCTATATACCAATGGGATGGTGTACCCGGAATTTCTGAAAATTCTTGGGCTTCATCGCTATGGTAAAAAGGTTTGATGTCTATACCTTCATTGGTATGTGAGATAAGAGCGTCGTTATAAGAAGCGCCTTTCAAATCAAACTGTATTTTTTGTTTGAAGGCTTTTGAAGACACTGGGTCAAAATTGGTAAAGAGTTTATTCTTTGTCATTTTTTTGGATGCTATCTTCGTATTCTATGATATAAATATCTTCGTCAGGTTTTTTCATTAAGTATTCTTCGCGAGCAAAACGTTCTATACCTTCTTTATCTTCTAGTTTTTGGATTTGATCTTGGTCTTCTTTGATTTTGCTTTCAAAATGCTCTTGGTTTCCTTTTAGTTTGTCAATATCTCCATTAAGCTCTCTGTGAATGAGTAATGAGTTGCCATCAAACCAGAACATCCAAACAATAAAGATGAGAAGTATAAGCACATATTTGTTGCTTACAATTTTAAACCATTTTTTATTTTTTAATGATTTTAACCCCATAGTTACGAAGATACTAAAACGCTTACGATAAGCGCTCATTAATTATGGTGCGTACAATATCTACAGCTACCGTATTATACCGATTATTTGGAATAATCATATCTGCAAATTCTTTTGTAGGCTCAATAAATTGTTGATGCATAGGTTTGAGCGTACTTTGATACCGATTTAGTACTTCTTGAAGATCACGGCCACGTTCTGAGATATCACGTTTTAATCGGCGTATTAAACGCTCATCACTATCTGCGTGTACAAATATTTTGATGTCAAATAAATCACGTATCATAGGATCTGTAAGAATCAAAATACCTTCTACTACAATCACTTTTTTAGGGTGTGTAGTCACAGTCTCATCTGTTCTGTTATGTTCTACAAAAGAATAGACAGGTTGTTCTATCGATTTGCCTTCACGTAATTGCGCAAGATGACCACAGAGTAATTTAAAATCTATAGAGTTGGGATGATCAAAGTTTACTTTGGTTCTTGAGGTGTAGTCAAGATGTGAAAGATCCTTATAGTATGAATCCTGAGAGATAATAGTGACTTCATTTTCAGGGCTTTCGGATATAATTTTATTGACAACAGTGGTTTTTCCACTTCCGGTACCGCCTCCTATTCCTATGATGAGCATGAGTTTGTTTATTTTGGTTCAAAGGTAGAAAAAACAAATTGAGACATCAATAATGATAAGTTCATTATTTTCTTTTTTTCATTGCCAAAAAAAGAAATCGATCCCCGCCTTCGCGGGAACAAGAGTCTAGGTATGCGAAACTTTGTCTAAATTTTTTGCTTAATCCTTGAATTTCCGAAACTCGCTACGCTCAGACAGTCTGAAATTCTACGGGATATTCACTTCAAATTTTATGGCAAATTTTCGAAGACTAAAAAAAGCATTCAAAAATGGTATTGGTTTTGACTAACGTATCTTAACTATACGTAATTTATTAATCGCTATTACTACCAATTAGAGTAGAACCCTGAATACTCTTATAATATGATTTTTAATCACTCAATAATAACAGTATTTTTAAACTCTTGTACAATGGCAAAATAGCCAAGTGCAAAATTGTTAGGTCTGCTTACATTATCAAACACATCTATATTGTCTATACCTTCTGCATTGAGAATATTTCCTCGTACGGTAGATACAGGTACTTGAAAAGGTCCGCCATCTGTTAGATCACTTTGTGTGATAAGCTGTTCCATATAATCATAAAAGGATTCGTCTGCTCCCAATATACTTACAGTTAGTTCTTCACCTGCTTCAAGTGGTAATTCTTCTCCATCAAAAAAGTAGGAAAACTCAAAACTTTGTCCTGGGAAAAAAGTGTCTTCTACGGTTAAGAATTCATTAAAACTAAAATCAAACACATAAAAATCTTCTCTATCTGGAGTATCTGTAAATGAGATGACTAATTCGGTATCGTCTTCATCAAATAAGATTTCTTCTCCTACTGAAATTTCATCTATAGGAGTTGTAGGAACAAAAGAGGTTCTTGCAAGGTATAATTCATCTTGGTACCTAACGCTGAAAATATATATTGGATCTGGACTGGTAAGAAAACCGGTAATGATTTTATTATCGATTACTGGAGATACGGTTGTAGGAAAGGGACGATATAACCCAGGTTCTCCAGGTACAGGCTCATAAGGAACAAAAGCACCCGTTTCTTCATTTTGAATTTGCATACTTTCTATTTCTGCAGGTTCTATCTCTCCAAAAAATGATGAGGTAAGCGACACTCTGATGTTAGCATCAGTGAGTTCCTGAGAAGTGTCTACACGTATTAAAGCATCTACGACCAGTCGAGGCGGTTCTGAATCTAGATCTACATCAACAACATCTTCGCAACTTGTGAATATACAGGTGATAAGTAGTAAAAATAATATCTTTTTCATGTGGTATGTATGTTGAGTACGCTTTCGCGAAAGCGTATTTATATTGCTATTCTATGGTAATACTGGTTTTAAATTCTTGTGATACGGCAAAATACCCAAGAACAAACTCTTGAGGTCTTCCTACATTATCAAAAATATTGATGTTGTCTACGCCTTCTACTTTTAAAAAATTACCACGTACCGTAGTAACAGGTACTTGAAAAGGGCCGCCATCTGTAAGGTCACTCTGTTCAATGAGTAATCCCATATAGTTATAAAAAGATTGATCTGCTCCTAGAATACTAATATTTGCTACATCTCCTGCTTCTAAATCGGTATCATAGAAATAGGAAAAATCAAATTGCTGATCTTGGAAAAAGCGATCTTCTAGGGCGAGAAATTCTGTAAAATCAAAATCAAACACATAAAAATTATCTTGTTCTGGAATATCGGTAAATGTGACAATTACCTCTGTGTCGTCTTCATCAAAGAGCGTTTGATCCCCTTGAACCACCGTATCTATAGGTGGGGCAGGAGCAAAGCGTGTTTCGGATAGATAGAGTTCTTCCTCAAACGTAAATGTAAGAATGAGTCTTCCGTCTAAGAAAAAATTATTAGAAACGAGTCCGCTGGGATCAGGTCCTGCTTCATCAGAACCAGGCACATATTCATTTGGGTGTTCCGGATCTTGTGTAAGAAAA
>JBLHOX010000210.1:0-5972 GCA_047623725.1 Dokdonia sp.
TCTTAAGGACATCATATCGTATAATACCATCTATTTGTACACCAGAACGATTACTTAACTCTTGTAAGTCAACCAGAACAATATTGAGTTTATTAAAACGTATATTTTCTATGTCGATAGATCTATTGATAGCAATCTCATATTCTTGAGAACCAGAAGCACCAGTTGCATATTGCTTGCTATCTGCTTTGATTCCTAAACGGGTGGCTACTTTTTTATCCATAATAGCCGTTGAAGCTCCTGTGTCAAAAACAAACGTAAGTATCTCTTTTTTCTCAGGTAGCTTTACTGGAATATATACAAGTCCATCCTTTTCAAACGGAATGCTTGTCTCTTGACTCGTAACTAGGGTAGAGAAGCATATCAGTACTAAAAAAAGAGAATATCGCATAAGATGTATTTTTTTCAAAAATAAAGAACAGCTTCTAAAAAAAAGGTTAACGACTGTTAACGTACTTCATTTTCTAAAAAGACGTATAATTGCGCTGATAAAAACTTCTAGAGAACGGTAAATTTACCCTTTTCAAGATATCTTTAATGATTTTTACTTAAATTACAATAACATACAACCTATCAAATTAATGAGATATAGTTACTTACTATACATTTTTTTCTTAAGCATGCATTTTTTTGTAACTGCTCAAGTAAAGGATAACGTTATGGAAGACTCTATGTATAAAGAAATAGATAGAGCCTATGACTTATTTGATCAATTTGACTACGGGGAGGCTATCAAGATTTCAGATAAGGTTATTGATTATGCCTCCAAGGCAAACAACAATCACTTAAAAGCAAAGGCATATAATGTACTAGGTAATACGTATTACAATACGGGTAATGACTCTTTATGCTTTGATTATTTGTTTAAATCAAGAGATTATTTTCTCAAATCTAAAGACATAGGAAATGCCATAAAAGTAACAAGTGATATAGGGGTTACGTATAGAGAATTTGATAGTATAGAAAAATCTAATGTCTATTTTAAAGAAGCCATAGCCCTTGGGAGAACCTCTCAAAATAGAGAAGAGATGATCTATCCGTTATATAATTATGCTAGGTATTTATATAACGATCAGCAGGATTATAGAAATGCGCTTAGGTATTATAAAGAAGCGTATAAGTTGTCTAAAACATCAGAACTTGTAAAAGGCAGATCTATCGTTGGGTATTTGTATATGCGAATGAGTGATATCTACTATGAACTAGGTGATGTAGCAAATTATGACTTCTATTATGGAGAAAGCGTTGCCTATGCAAAGAAGTATCAATTTTATGGTATTTTGGCAACACTGTATAGATTACAATCAGATCGTTATTATAAAGATAACCAACCTAAAAAAGCATTTCTTGCTTTACGTCAATATACAGAAGTAGCCGATACTATATACACTTTTAGAGAACTAGAGATAGCAAAAGAAGTAGAAGCGAGTATTCGTATCGAGGATAGTGAAGAAAAGCTTATACTCGCTAATAAAGAAAAAGAAAAGCAAGCTATTGCATATAGAAAATCACAAGTATCTAATATCATATTTATTGTGCTAAGTATTATTCTTTTACTAGGGGTATATGCTATTTTTAAGAAAAACAAGCAGCTTAAGATTGCTAAAGAAAAAGCAGAAGCATTGTCCAATGTAAAAAGTAAATTCTATTCAGAAATCAGCCACGAGCTTCGTACTCCTTTATATGCAGTTATAGAGCTTTCTAGGTTGCTATTAAAAGAAAATGTAAATAGTAGTCACAAGGAATATTTAGAGTCTCTTAATTTTTCTGGAAATCACTTGTTATCACTTATTAATAATGTACTTCAATTAAATAAAGTAGAATCAGGAAAGATGACTGTGGAGTCCTTAGAATTTAGGCCTAAGATTTTGATTTTAAATATTATAGAGAGCCTAGAGTATGCTATACGTGATAGTAATAATAGAGTACAACTAGCGTATGATATCAACATTCCAAATGTACTCATAGGTGATTCTTTAAAGCTTTCACAAGTATTGATTAATCTGATCTCTAATGCAATTAAGTTTACAAGTAATGGTACGATTAGAATTATCACAAAATTAATAGAAGAACAAGAAGATGAGGTGACTGTTTATTTTGCCATAAAAGATAATGGTATTGGTATTTCCAAAGAAAATCAAATAAAGATTTTTGAAGAGTTTTATCAAGAACATGCGAAGTCAGAAAAGTCCTTTAAAGGGACTGGCTTAGGGTTGTCTATTGTAAAAATGACTTTAGATGCTATGGAGAGTACTATTGAGATAGATAGTGCTAAAGGAAAAGGTGCGACATTTAGTTTTGAACTAAAGTTATCAAAAAGCACCAAATCCATGATTAAAGAAGAAGATCTTAAAGATTTGACATTAGAATTACAAAACAAAAAAATATTGATTGTAGATGATAATAAGATCAACTTACTCGTGACTAAGAAAATTCTAGATCAATATAATATTGATGCTCAAGTTGTTGATTCTGGACAAAAAGCAATAGCACTTACAAAAGATACTACGTTTGATTGTATTCTTATGGATATTCACATGCCAGAATTAGATGGGTATGAAACAACAGAAATGATACGGAAGAATGGTAATCTTACCCCTATTATTGCCTTAACAGCCACCTCTACAGAAGAGATCGAACGTAATATAAATGGACACCAGATGAATGGATATATCTTAAAGCCATTTATAACTACAGATTTTATCCAAAAAATACACGGAGCTGTCATGGAGCATAATGAACATTAATACGAGTCATTTTATAGCTATTTAGGACGCGCATTAAACATACCTACATGCAAGAAGGTTCCTATTTTTCTAGCCCTATTTTTAAGTATAGCAGCTTTTTCTCCAACAAATAAATCATCGATCGTTTGTACCCAGTAATTGAGCCAAATGCCAAAGTGTTGCTCATTAATTGTATACCCTTCAGAAGCATCTACCTGTTGATGTTTTTGCAACGGATTGCCTTTAAATTTTTCAGAAAAAAACAACTGTGCTTCCCAAAAATCAGTAAGATGGGCTAAGTGTTCATCCCAATCATGAATATGACGATTAAAAATTGGAGCGAGGTACACATCTTTACGTATACGACTATAAAAAGCAGCTACGAGAAGCGCAATATCTTCTCTGTTGGTAATTTCTTTTTCCATAATTAAACCTGGTTTATGTATTAGAACATCGTGATGAGGCTTGAAGAAGCAATAAGGTATGACGTTTTCTGAGTTTTAGCATAGCATCGCTATGGTTAAACTCAAAAACGTAGTGTAATGGTATATTTAGTAGCTGCTTCAAGGCGGAATAGATTTTCTAATGCATAATGCGGGTTAAAGACAAGATAATCACAATAGTCAAGATATATCAAGTATATAACGATATATATGGTTGAGTACGCTTTCGCGAAAGCGTAGCATCTATTTATGCCTTTTTATAGAGGTAAATACTTGTCATTTAAATTGATCATAGACCAGATGGTATCCTTAGAATTAATAATGTTTTTTAACCTTTGATTTGGCTGTACACGTTTGTCTTTTAAATCCCAAAAAGACCACTTTGATATATCTACAGAATCTATATAATAGGAGTAAGGACAACCACCTATATCATCTACATTGACTAATGTATTATTGTACGGACCTTCAGCTATCTTTATAGTATCATCAACAACAAATTTCCAAATGCCAGATCTGTAGGAGTATTTAACTTCTTCATAAACAATACCACAGAAATCATGACTATCATTCACCAAGAGACCTAGTGCTTGTAAACTCACAAATGTTTTTTTGTTCTCGTTATGGCCGTTTGATTGACAATTAGAAAACAATATGATTAAAAAAAAGAGAAAGATATTTTTCAAATTATAGCGATATCAAATTAATGGTTTACACTTTTACAAGATAATCATAAAATAAAAAAGCAACCTAAGTACATACTTAGATTGCTTTTAATGAAAGGGGGAGGTTATGTATATTTTCTGTTTGAAGACTTATTTAGTCCAAGCAAACTTTTGAAATGGCACATCAACTGGCGTATTAGCAATATGGTTGGTATAATTACTAATGACTTTTTGAGATACCCCTAAAATGATATCCAATACCTGACGTTGCGCATATCCAACAGCATAAAAGGCTTCTAATGCCTCATCGCTGATGCGCCCACGATTCCTTACAATGAGTAGCGTTGTATCCTGAAGTACCTGAAGTTTTTCTGTAGGCATTGCCGTATTGTTTCTTAAGGCTTCGGTTAATGCGGCATCTACTTTCATCATATGTGCAATGGCTGTATGCGCAGGCACACAGTAATGACAAGCATGCTCCACATTGATAGTTTGCCATACAACGGTAAGCTCTTCTGCATTAAAAGAAGAATTTGAAAATAATTGATGTATCGTTTTATAAGCTTCCAATAAGCCTGGAGATTCTGATAAAACCCCGTGCAAGTTAGGAAGCATTCCAAATGCCTTTACCGAATTTTCTAAAGATGCTTTGCTCTCTTCTGGAGCAGAATCGATGGTGTGAACTTTTAAAGTACTCATAGTTTTATTTTTTAGTATTGATTGTAAATATCTAAACAATCGTTTAGTTATGGGTTAAAAAAAGGGTTATACGTTTTTAAAGATGCTTTCTATATAATTATCTAATTGATTTTTCTGAAATACTCTTGAGGCAGAAGCGAGACCAAACATAGATATAATAAAATAGTCTGCTTGTTTTTCTATAGTGAGTGCATCATCAGTCGTATTTTGACGTAATGCATTGGCAAAATGTTCTCTTATTTCTTCTGTAAATTTTGATAGTTCTGCTTTTATTTTTGGATCGGCATCCTCAGGTAATTCATTGGCTGTATTTGTAATTAGACAGCCTTTTCCTGTATGCGTATCTCTAGAAAATGCTATAAAGTCATAAAAGTATTGTTTGAGTCCTTCTATACCGTTAGCTGCATTTTTTAATGGAATTATAATTTGGTTTAATTTCTTTTTATAGCATTTAATGCATTCTAAAAAGACACCGCTTTTACTTCCAAAACTCGCATATATAGAAAACTTATTGATGCCCATTTCTCTTTCAAGCATCTGCATAGACGTCGTTTCATACCCAGTCTGCCAGAATAAAGCCATTGCTTTCTCTATCACTTCTTCTTCTATATACTTCTTTTTTCTAGCCATTAATTCTCTAAAACATGACAAAACTAAACAATCGGTTAGAAATAAGAAAACATTTAACATTTTAAATCTCTATCTACTTTCCTGTCTACCTGCAGGCAGGGGCGAAACCTGTACTAAGCATAATCGAAGTAATGTGAAAGATTACTTAAGCGTGGTATATAGCACACCTATATGTCCGTTTTGATTGATGGTCGTTGCTTTTACTTTTAACGGCATTGTATCTAATGTAATCGGCAATCTGATGATAGCTTCCCCTTTTTCATTGGTCTCTATAGCAGGATTCCAGTAGAAGATGTTCGCATTTTTTTGTTCTTTTTTAGAAAGACTTTTTTGATACTCTCCAAAAGAAATACTAGGCTCATATCCTTGAAAATCTAACTGCGCTTTCTTCCTAGAGATGGTTTTGCCTAGTGCAAACCGAGTGTACACGGCAACCACTCCTCCAGCGGCTCTGGAACCGTAAATAGCAGCATCGGGTCCTAATAGTAATTCTATTCGTTGTATATCTGTATCATTTACTAAAGCTAATAACGTATTAAAAGGGGAACTACTTGGTCCTGCTAATGTGCTGCCAGGACTACCACTACCTTGTGATAATGGGATACCGTCCAATACAAATAAAATGGGACCAGGGGCACCAAATATAGCTATTGTAGGATTAAACTCATTTGCCCTATTAACAATAACCCCTGACATTTCTTCAAGTAATAGCTTAAGCTCTTTTGGACGATCAGGATCTTGATAGATAATCCTATGTTTAGGAGGCTTTATGCCATATACAGATGGAATTTCTTCTACTTTTTCTTTTT
>JBLHOX010000211.1:0-5950 GCA_047623725.1 Dokdonia sp.
GTTGCATTAATGATAATGCAGCTTCCATCATACGTGCCCCTCCCGATTTTGAAATGATCATAAGCGGAATGTTATTTTTAAGAGAATAATCTGCAGCTCGTGCTATTTTTTCTCCTACAACACTTCCCATAGAACCACCTATAAATCTAAAATCCATACAAGCGATGACAAGATCTTCTCCTTTAGACTTTCCTACAGCTGTACGAACAGCATCTTTAAGCCCTGTCTTATCTTGTGCCTCTTTAAGTCTGTCTACATACTTCTTCTTATCCTCAAATTTTAAAGGATCTTTAGAAGTAAGATTTTTGTCCAGCTCTTTAAATTTATTGTCATCAAAAAGAATTTCAAAATACTCTTTACTGCCTATACGTACGTGATATCCGTCTTCAGGACTGATATAAAAGTTTTTTTCTAACTCTTCTGTATCTACAATTTTACCAGTAGGAGATTTGTACCAAAGACCTCTAGGAGTGTCTTTTTTTTCTTCTGTTGGTGTTTGAATTCCTTTGTCTTTTCTCTTAAACCAAGCCATATCGGTGTATTTATGAGTGTATATTTGTATGATACGCTTTCGCGAAAGCGTACTATAATGTATTTACATTATTTAAATCTTCGAAAGCTTTTTTCAAACGGTCGCCCATCGTCCCTTCTGCTTTACGTAACCAAACACGAGGATCGTAATATTTCTTATTAGGTGAATCAGCTCCTGCTGGATTTCCTATTTGAGATTTAAGATATTCGGCATTTTCACCAAAATAATCACGTATTCCTTCTGCAGTAGCATACTGAAGATCGGTGTCTATGTTCATTTTAATAACACCATAACTTATCCCTTCTCTTATCTCTTCTACGGTAGATCCACTTCCTCCGTGAAAAACAAAATCAATATGATTATGCTCTACACCATACTTTTTTGTGATGTGCTCTTGAGAGTTTTTAAGAATCTTTGGAGTTAGCTTTACGTTACCTGGCTTATATACTCCGTGTACATTTCCAAAAGCAGCAGCAATTGTAAATTGGTCACTTACTTTAGAAAGCTCTTCGTATGCATACGCTACTTCCTCTGGTTGCGTGTATAATTTTGAATCGTCTACATCTGTATTGTCAACACCATCTTCTTCACCTCCAGTAATACCTAATTCAATTTCTAGCGTCATATCCATTTTCTCCATACGCTCAAGATACTTCTTGCATATTTCGATATTCTCTTCGATAGGCTCTTCACTTAGATCGATCATATGCGAACTAAATAATGAATGTCCGTGTTCTTTATAGTACGCTTCACTAGCATCTAGCATTCCGTCTATCCAAGGCAATAATTTTTTTGCACAGTGATCTGTATGGAGTATCACTGTTGCTCCATACGCTTTTGCAAGCTCGTGTACGTGTTTTGCTCCTGCAACAGCTCCTGCAACAGCAGCTCGTTGGTTATCGTTATTTAAACCTTTTCCAGCATTAAACTGAGCTCCTCCATTACTAAATTGTATAATCACGGGAGCATTAAGCGTCGCTGCCGTTTCTAATACGGTATTAATACTATTAGATCCAATAACATTTACAGCAGGAAGTGCAAATCCTTTTTCTTTTGCATAATTAAAAATCTTTTGCACTTGGTAACCGGTAGCAACTCCCGGCTTTATAGAATGAGCCATATTTTTGATTTATGTTTAAGTTCGTAAAAATAAGAAATTATATAGTAAAATGAAGGGAAACAAAATGGAATTACGATAACGTTTGAAAGTGCTACGATATCAATTAGAATGGGTAATTGATTCCAATATTATAAACGGCATTAGAGAAATTATATTCCTTAAACCATCGATTTCCGCTTTCTAAAGCCGGATCATACGTTTTAAACCCTACATCAAATCGAGCTAAGAAAAAATCAAAATCCAATCGTAACCCAAACCCAGATCCAAGGGCGAGATCGCTCAAACTAGAGAAACCACTAAATTGAGAATTGGGGTCTTCTACATTATCAAAAACATTCCAGATGTTACCAGCGTCTACAAAGAAAGCGCCTTCAAAGGGACCTAATAAATCAAAACGATGTTCTACATTAAAAGAAAGCTTCATATTAGCTTCATTAAACTCATTAGGAGCACCGCTACTTCCAGGACCTAACTCATAAGCTCGCCAAGCACGATTGTCATTAGATCCTCCCGCAAAAAAACTTCGCGTAAAAGGAATGCTGTTTGCATTCCCATACGGAATCGCAATGCCTCCAAAGGCACGAATAGCAATAATGTTATCATTACCTAAATTCCAATGCTTCGTATAGTCAATTTCTGTTTTGGCATATTGAGAAAAAACAACACCTAAAATACGTGAATTGTCATCTTCATTTTTTGGAGCGCCTACTAAATTTGCTGCTAACGATAGCACATTTCCAGCAAGCTCAAGACGTGTTCGTAATCTAGAATACGCATCGTCATATAGATTCTCCCTATTATTATAGGTATATGTGAAGTTAAGCGCAAAGATCAAGTTATCTTCTGTTAGTCTATTTTGACGTTCTCTTATGGCATTTATTTCAGATACTTGCGCATCATTAAAACCACTTACAATACCATTTTCTACATCATTGATAAAACTATCGGCGCCATTAGGTATGATTAGTGTTGGTGTACTGGTATCTTCTTGAAAATAATCAGGATTGATATTAGCTACATTAGATTCAGCTAGTGTGTTAAGATCATCAAAACTATTTCTGTAGATATTAAAATAATTAGTAGCATTTAGATTACGTACATATTGCACATCGATAAGATCAAATTTGAATGAATTTGTAGCAGAAGGTGTCCAGTTATACGATAACCCTCCAGCAAAACTTTGCTTATCAAGACCTATATTTTGTTGTACACTTACGCCCAAATTAAATCGAGTACTGGGTTGCCATTCTGCAGGAATTAATTTTGAAGTATTGACAGGAAAAAATATTCTTGGAAAAACAAGACTTGCATTGATTCCTATCTCTGAGATATTAAAAAAGCTATCATCATCATTGGCAGCATCATCAGAAGCACCAATATTTCCTCTCCCCGAAATTTCCAAAGTCTCAGCTCCCTTAAAAATATTACGTATTAATAAAGACCCAAAGCCTGCAATACCAATATCTTGAATATTTGAGGTAGAGACATCAAAATCTGCACGGAACTTATACTTATCTAAAGGCGTAAGGCGTATGTTAGCAATCAGGTCTGTTCCTGTGCTATCAGCTGGATCTTCCTGATATAAAATACTAGGATACTTAAAGGTATTAAGCCTGCTTAAACGTGTGAGGGTTTGTGTTTTATCAATATCCCTATATATCGTTCCTGGTTTGAGAGGGATAATGTCTGTAATGGCATTTGTCCTATAATTTAATTGATCATAGACATAAAAATTATACCCGTCGGCACTTATAGAATCAGCATAGGGTTTGTCTTTATTAGCAAAGCTATAATCTGTGACAATATTAATTTTACTAACCTTGTGAACTTTGAACGGAAAATCTACAATAGAATCATGAACGGTCTCTTTTCGGTTATCTATAATGATTTCAAGATTTGTCTTATTTCCTGTATTTGCCGTATCACCAATAGCTCTGATACGATCAGATTCAAAATGATACAAGCCATTATTTCTAAATAATTTTTCAATACGTAATCGTTCTCTATCAAATTTTATTTTTTGATAAGGCTCTCCCTTTCTAAGAAAAGATTCATTTTTATGAGCTTCATAAACAGAATCTGCTACAGGTGAGGCAATCAGTGTAACGATAGAATCTAATAAATAAGGTTTGTAACGTACCACATTATAGTTAACAGTAGCTCTTTGATTGCTATCCTTTTTTATGGTATAATCTACTTTGGTATTAAAATATCCATTGTTTATGTAAAATTTAGCAAGTCTGTTTGCCGATTTTTTCGTGAGAATTTCATTTACAATCGTAGGCGCTTCTCCCGTTTTTTTAACACCAGAGTTAAAATCTTTTTTAAATTTTCTAAAGGACTCTACTTGCTTTCGCGAAAGCAAACGTGTCCAGAAATTACGTCTTCCATCATTTTCTGCACGTTGCGCATCTAAAATAGAATCTATATTAGGGCGTGCCCAATTGTAGATATAGAGTCTAAAAGGCGACCCAGCGACTTTTGTGTTAGGTTGTTGATATAAAAAATTATACAAACGTTGATCCGTAATCTTCTTCCCATCGACAGTGATCTCGTTGTCACTAAGCAAAAAATCTTCCTTAGGAACTCGTTTTGTTGCATTACAACTAGCAAGTAGTACTGCTAGAAGAATAATTAATGATATTTTTGTAAACGTATGTTTCAAGTGGGTGGTGATAATAAATCAAAAGTACATTTTATATAGTGTTAAGCAAAAGTAATATCAAACGAATAACGGGATTACATCAAAAAAAGTACCGTAAGCAAGAAGGGCTCTTTGTCGCCGAAGGTATTAAGGTGATTAATGAGTTGTTGGAATCTTCATTTCAACTAGAAGCTATCTATGGTATAGAACGTACTTCTTTGAATATTCCTGAAGAAAAAAAAGACACTTTTCAACATGTCACTCCAGCCGAACTTAAAAAAATAAGTTTCCTTAAAACACCACAAACTGCACTGGCACTTTTTAAAATCCCTACTCAAGCAGATGGTAAACATATAGGAATAACAGTGCTTCTTGATGATGTAAGAGATCCCGGAAATCTCGGTACGATTATAAGACTCTGTGATTGGTTTGGAGTCACGAGTCTGGTATGCTCTGCACAAACAGTAGATTGTTATAATCCTAAAGTAGTACAAGCAACGATGGGGTCATTATCCAGAATCACTATTTTATATACAGATGTAACAACCTATTTAGAAAAAGAACAAAGACCTATATATGGCACTTTTATGGATGGAGATAATATCTATGCATCCACACTTCCTGAAGAAGCGGTGATTGTTATGGGTAATGAGGCTAATGGAATATCAAGTGCTATAGCGCAACGTGTAACACAAAAAATAGCCATACCTCGTTTTGGGAAATTACAAAAAACAGAGAGTTTAAATGTTGCTACTGCCGCAGCTATTTGTTTAAGCGAGTTTAAAAGAGGGTATGTTATTGAAAAGTAAAGTTCAAGAATACCCCTCTAGAAGATAGTTTACTAATATTACTTGTCCAAGGACTATTACCAACATTATCTCTCACTAGCTCATCAGATATAGCAAATACACCACGTATGCTTGGTGTGAATTTGAAGAAGGGAAGGTATAAATCAATCCCAAAACCTACATCATAAAAGAAAGGATTGGTTGTTGTTCTAAATTGGCCAGCAAAGTTATCATCAGGGTTTTTTTCATTACTAGATAAGTTTGTCGCTGTAGCAACTCCAAAAGTGACAAAAGGTCTTACATTATTAAGGCGTTTTGTATTTATTTTTAATAATAAAGGAAGATATATATAGGTAGCGGGAACTTCACGTATTAAATCGTTTTCAGTTTCAAATCTTGGATCTGGAGCATATAATAGGTCACGTCTGGTAAAACTCAATCCTGGTTCAAACCGTAAGTCTATATATTCTGAGAGTCTTAAACTAGCTACAATCCCGACATTAAAACCAACAGATCGCGTTACTTGAATATTTTCTTGTTCTTCTATATAATCAAAGTTATAATCAAAGTTATTAAAGCCTAAGTAATATCCAAAACGTATTGGTTTCTTATCAAAGTTTTGATCATTTTGCACACGAGGTCTTGTAAGCCACTGTGCTTGAGATATTTGCGTACAAGTTAAGAATAGTGCGATGGCAATAAATACTCTCATGAATTTATTTTGAAGCTGTATAGATGGTGGCTACACCAAAAGTTTGTGGTTTATCTTTCACGTTGGTAAACCCAATTTTACGCAAAATATTGTTCAATGCTTCTCCAAAAGGAAAAACAGAGGCACTTTTACTTAGATATGTATACGCTTCCTT
>JBLHOX010000212.1:0-5887 GCA_047623725.1 Dokdonia sp.
ATGAATGGATATTGTGTACTTTTAAACCTAGATTATGCACTAGAACTTCGTGATGAGGTTTGAAAGTGCCATAAAATAAGATGTTTTATCAATTTCAGCATAGCACCGCTATGGTTACATTGATAAATAGAGTGAAGCGTATTATTTTGAAGTAGTTTCAGACCGTAATAGATTTTCTATTGCATAATTTAGGTTAAACCTGTATGAGTACTAATTTTCCATTTATAGATAAGGTATTACAGAATAGGGCGTTGTCACACGTTTTATTTTGGGGTTCTTTCTTGTTCATATTTACGTTATTGGGTTCTCTTAATTCTGGTTCTTTTAAAAGTCACTTGATTAATAATACGGCATTATTACCATCACAGTTGGCTGTAGGATACTTTATGAATTATTATCTAATACCAAAGTTATTTTTTAAAAAGCGATATGCACAGTTTGTGATTTTGGCTTTGGTATCTGGATATGTATTTGTCGTATTTGCTAGAATATGTACGGTACATATCGCAGAGCCTTTGACGCGGAGAGGTGTTTTTGAGAAAGAGACATTATTAGAGATTTTAACAGATCCTTTCTATTTGTTCTATGTTTATTTTCCAGCGGTGTATGTCATTGTATTTTTAATGATTGCTATAAAAAGTATTAAGAAAGGATTTGAAGAAAAACATCAATTAGAAGTATTACAAAAAGAAAAAGCTAAAACCGAATTACAGTTTCTAAAAGCACAAATCCACCCTCATTTTTTGTTTAATACACTCAACAGTATTTATGCATTAACACTCACTAAATCTGATGCAGCGCCAGAAGTCGTTTTAAAACTCTCTGAAATGCTGGATTATATCTTATACCAGTGTAATGAACCTACGATAGCACTTCATAAAGAAGTGACCCATATTCAAGGCTATATTGACCTAGAACGGATCCGTTATGGAGATCCCTTAGACTTAGATTTTACGCATGAATTAGCAGCATCTAATACACAGATAGCACCTCTTATTTTATTAGGGTTTATAGAAAATGCATTTAAACATGGTGCTAGTAAAAACCCGATAAATCCTAAGATTCATATCCATCTACAGGAAAAGGATTCACAGCTATATTTAAGAGTGTATAATACGAAGGTAGCTATACAAGGTAAGGCTATAGCTATATCTAAAAAAGGAATAGGAATCACCAATGTAAGTCGTCAATTAGAAGTATATTATCCTGCTGCACACGAATTAAAAATCACAGATACAGCAACGAGTTATGAAGTCCAACTTACCATTGATCTAACCAAGAAGTAATGAAGATACCTTGTATTATTATAGATGATGAACCACTTGCTATCGAAGTGATAAAATCCCACGTGGCCCAGATACCTGATCTAGATCTTGTGGCTACATTTCAAAATCCAATAGAAGCTTTTGAATTGCTTAAAAAAGAAACGATAGCGCTTATTTTTTTAGATATTGAAATGCCATTACTTACTGGAATTGATTTTGCAAAAGAATTACAAGGGACACCTAACATTATATTTACAACCGCCTATCGTAATTATGCGATAGAGAGTTACGAACTTGATGTCGTAGATTATTTATTGAAACCAATATCTTTCACACGCTTTTTTAAAGCCATCAATAAATATAAGTCACTGGCAAACCTTCCGTTGGTGTCTGATATTCCCGTGCAAAAGGAATTTGTGAATGATCATATCTATGTAAATGCAAATAAAAAGTACATCAAAGTATTATTTGATGATATCGTTTATGTAGAGAGTATCAAAGATTATATACGTATTCATACGACCTCAGAACGTGTCGTTACCAAAGACAGGTTAAGCGATTTTGAAATGAAGCTTCCCAATACTTTTTTAAGAACCCACCGATCCTATATTGTAAACACTACAAAGATTACAGCATTTACCGCAGTAGATGTAGAAATAGGAACCCAAGAAATTCCAATAGGAGCAAGTTATAAAGAGCAGGTAGTCGCATTTCTGAAACAATAAGAAGCCACATTAAAAAGCTCCTCACCTCAATGAGGGGAGGTGGATGGATCGAAGAATGAGATTCAGACGGAGGGAAGATTCATGATTAGAAGTAATACATACTATTATACCTTCCTAGCCCTTCTTCGATAAGCATAAACTTCTGCGTCACGATGTTTCTTTATACGCTTTCGCGAAAGCGTACTTAGCTTAGTATAAACTTCTACGTCACGATGTTACTTGAAAGTGTACTAAGCCTTATTATACTAAGAGTTTATACAAAACTATAAAGTTTGTCGATGCGTTGATAAATCTTATAGATAAATTTTATGAGTAATTGGTGTATAATAGCTGTAATTTTGAAGGAACCTATTCAGTAAAAAAATCAAAACATATATATTATGGATAATAAACATACCAATGTCTGGGACATTAACGATCCAGAAGCAGTTGCAAAGTGCCCTTTTTTAGGAAACCCTGATCAAATTGTTGCTGGTCAAGGAAGAACAAACAGAGCATGGTGGCCTAACGAGTTAAAATTAAGTATTATGCGCCAGAATGGTGTCAATAATGACCCGATGGGGAAAGATTTTAACTACGCTGAAGCGTTTAATAGTATTGATTACCCAACATTAAAGCAAGAAGTTATTGATTTAATGACTGATTCTCAGGACTGGTGGCCAGCAGATTATGGACATTATGGTCCATTTATGATTCGTATGGCATGGCACAGTGCTGGAACCTACAGAATAGGTGATGGTCGTGGTGGAGCTAGTTCAGGTTCACAACGTTTTGCACCCTTAAACAGTTGGCCAGATAACGGAAACTTAGACAAAGCCCGTTTATTATTATGGCCTATCAAAAAGAAATACGGTAAGAAATTATCATGGGCAGATTTATTTATCCTTGCGGGTAATGCTGCATTAGAATCTATGGGATTTGAGACCTTTGGATTTGCAGGAGGACGTGAAGATGTATGGGAGCCAGAACAAGATATTAACTGGGGATATGAAGATGAGTGGTTAGGAGAAGCAGAGCGTCATGAAGGTGATCGCGAGTTAAAAGGTTTCTTAGGAGCTACGCACATGGGATTAATTTATGTAAACCCAGAAGGTCCTAGCGGAAATCCAGACCCAATAGGTTCTGGTTTTGATATCAGAGAGACGTTTGGCCGTATGGCAATGAATGATGAAGAAACAGTGGCACTTGTTGCAGGAGGTCATACGTTTGGAAAAGCACACGGAGCAGCAGATCCTGACAAGCATGTAGGAGCAGAGCCACACGGAGCTTCTATAGAAGAAATGAGTACAGGTTGGAAAAACAACTTTGGTACTGGAGTCTTAGACGATACGATTACTTCTGGTATCGAAGGCGCTTGGACACCAAACCCTACACGTTGGGATGCTGAGTATTTTGATGTATTACTGAACAACGAATGGGAATTAACAAAGAGCCCAGCAGGAGCACACCAGTGGACACCTACTGCGGCTTCAAATGCACCAGAAGCACCAGCAGCAGGAGGAAAAGGAACACAAGCCTTAATGA
Source organism: Dokdonia sp. (assembly GCA_047623725.1). Lineage (GTDB taxonomy): Bacteria > Bacteroidota > Bacteroidia > Flavobacteriales > Flavobacteriaceae > Dokdonia. Next base: position 3,515 of record JBLHOX010000212.1, read on the forward strand.
TGACTACAGCAGATATGGCGCTTAAAATGGATCCAGCATATCGTAAGATTTCTGAGAAGTTCCATAAAGACCACAAAGCATTTGAAGATGCTTTTGCCAGAGCTTGGTATAAGTTGACACACCGTGATATGGGACCTGTTTCTCGTTATTTAGGACCAGAAGTACCTAGTGAAGAATTAGTATGGCAAGATCCAGTTCCAGCTGCAAATGGATATACAGTATCAGAGAGTCAAGTAAGCACTCTTAAAGGAGCTATAGACGGTACAGATCTTTCTGGAACAGACATGGTAGCTGTCGCTTGGGCATCTGCTTCAACGTTTAGAAATTCTGATAAGCGTGGAGGAGCCAACGGTGGACGTATTCGTCTAGCACCTCAAAATAACTGGGAAGTAAACAACCCAACACAACTTAGAAAAGTATTAAATGCTTTAAAAGATGTTCAGGATAACGCAGGTTTTGCGGTTTCTATGGCAGATTTAATTGTTCTTGCAGGTTCTGTAGGCGTAGAGCGTGCTGCAAAAAATGCAGGACATGACGTAACGGTACCATTTACACCAGGACGTACAGATGCAACTCAGGAGCAAACAGATATCGATTCTTTTGGTTATTTACAACCTAGAGCAGACGGTTTCAGAAACTACATAAAGAGTGGTATGAAAACGTCTCCAGAAGAACTTCTTATTGATAAAGCGCAATTATTGGGTCTTTCTATCCCAGAAATGACAGCACTTGTAGGAGGTCTTCGTGTATTAGGAGCAAATTACAACGGATCGAAAGTAGGCGTGTTTACAGATACAGTAGGTGCACTTACCAATGATTTCTTTGAGAATATATTAGATTTTACATACACTTGGAAAGCACTTTCATCTGACGATACCTTATTCTCAGGAACAGATCGTCGTACAGGAGATATGAAATTTACAGGTTCTCGTGTAGATCTTATCTTTGGTTCTAATACAGAATTAAGAGCCATCGCAGAAGTATACGGAGCAAATGATGGAGCACCATTATTTGTAAACGATTTTGTAAAAGCATTTGTAAAAGTGATGAATGCAGATCGTTTTGATGTAGCATAAGTTGTACATCACGATATATTATAGCAACACCCTAACTGTTTTGGTTAGGGTGTTTTTTTGTGCTTTCGCGAAAGCGTATATAGAAGAAATCGCTTAGATAAGAATGAGTATTGTGCTTGAAAGTTTACTTAATATAGGTGAAGTATTGAACTTAGAATCTCTTTGAAATTAATTTTGAGGGGCAAGTGTAGTTTTTATTGGAAGCTATCTTTGATTTCAAATTTGGTACTCATAAATTTAAATAACGCATCCTCATTTCTTGGGTATTCTATTATATAATCTGGTGGAATACCGCTTACTTCATAGACTTTTTCCTTGCTTCATAGACTTGGGTTGGACATTTCTAAGTTCACCCGTTAGGGAGTTCTTTAGATAGAATATCAGATAAAGCACCATTGGTATTTGATCCAACTCTTTTAAAATCAGGGAAATTTATTGTTGTCAAAATAGCTGTTTCAGCTATACTTACCGTATATGGGATTGTTGGTATGTAAACACAGTATCTGTGTAATTATTTTTAGATGCTTTTATGCCAATAGTTTGGTTGCCCGAAAATCCATTTTTGAATCGTCTATATATACTATCTTAAATTCACATTATAATAAAACACAGAAATCTGCCTATACCTTTTTTAATTCGCTACTTTTTTTTAATTCTATAGAACTCTTGCTTAGTTTACCGCCTAGCACAATTGCTGCAGAAATAAGAACAAGATTTTTGATGATGTATTGACCCTCCAAAGTTGGGCCATAAGGAAAATGTGTAAATATTTCATTAGGAAAAAGGAATATCGGTGCGAAAGTCCCTGCCATTTGAAGAAATAGTAATAGTAATGTTTCTCGCATAAACTTACCAGATATGAGGCCAATGCCTACAACCACTTCCCAAAACCCCAACGTGTTAATGATTATGGAATCAGAGATGAGATCAAAACTTAACTGTTTAACTGTTCTGATGGCTAAGTCCTCTGCAGGACTTAATCCAGGAAAAAATTTCAGAAACCCGAACCAAACAAACACGATCCCAAGGGATATTCTTAGTAGTAAGTTACTATTACGAGACATCCATTCTGTAATTAGGGGTTCTATTCTTGTAAGTAATACGCCTCTAAATAGGTTCAATTTTTTGGATCCATTGATGTTTTTCTGTGACATTGTTATTCTTATTTATATAATTTGTACTATAACTTACAGCCATTGCTGTAAGTAGTTTTTCTTATTTCCTGAATTGTAAATGCTAATCACTTTGAATGAATCATTGCATGATAATTATGGCAAACAGGAATTATATCTTTCGT
>JBLHOX010000213.1:0-5879 GCA_047623725.1 Dokdonia sp.
CGCAAGTATTATTCATTTTTTATTAAAATCCTCAATATTATTACGGTTTTTCTGCAATAATTACTGCATTTTAACGGTTATAAGCTCCATCTTATCTAAAAACTATTAAAAAGTTTTTTAGTCAATGACACTCCCTCTACTTTAGCATCATAGTTAAAGACCCCAAGTCAGCTAAATTAGATTAAAATGAAATTATTAGTCAACACACTTTTTACACTTCTATTTGTAATACAATTACACGCACAAGTGTCGTTAGACATTAATCAAGACGTTGCTTCTTTAGAACAAGAAATAGTATTTGCGACTTCAGATCCTGAAATGGGGAATAACGGGTTTAAATTTAAAACGTTTACGACAGGTATCAATTCTAAGTATTCAGATTATGGAGTAGGTTTTTTTAGAGATAAGTTTATTTCTTTCTCTGCTAGAAAAATTGGGGCACTTGCAAAGTTAGATCCAAACACAAAAGAACCCTATACGAAGTTATATTGCTCTGACATTACATACGAATGGGATTTAAGACGCCCGTCATTATTCTCACACATACTCAATAAAGGAGAAAATTTAGGTACTATCTCTTTTTCTAAAAAAGGAGATCGGATTTATTTTTCTAAAAGTTTAAAAGAGAATACACAAACATTCCAACTCTATACGGCTACTATGAATCCAAATACAGAAGGAGAATGGATTGATATTACAGCTTTACCTTTTAATGATATAGCATACTCCATAGAAAATCCACATGTAAGTAAAGATGGGGAAACTCTTTATTTTTCTTCTAATATGCCGGAAGCCATAGGAGGATATGACATCTTTAAAGTAGCTATAAAAATTGATGGTTCATACGGATCTGTAGAGCGCATAGAAGGCTCTGTAAACACTGTTCTAGACGAAAAGTTCCCACAGACCTCTTTTGATGGAAAATACCTTTATTTCTCCTCTAATGGACATAACAGCATAGGAGGCTTTGATATTTTTAGATCTCGTAATACAGCATTAAGCTATGTAGCAACTCGTAACCTTGGAAACACGATTAATTCTTCTAAAGATGAGATAGCCTACATACCAGCAACAGAAACTATAGGATATTTTACTTCAGATAGAGAGGGTGGTAAAGGGAGTTATGATATATATAAAATACAGGAGTTTATTATTGACCAAAATGTAACAGGAATTATAAGAGATACAGAAACTCAAATTCCATTAACTAATGCTACCGTTGTACTATTAGACGCAGATGGAGAAGAAGTTGCTACTGCTAGTTCTGAAGAAAATGGTGTATATAGTTTTCCTATAGATGCATTTTTAGATTATACTATTTTGGCCTACAAAGAAGGATTTAAACGTAATTCAACCTCTTTTGACACAAACACCAATCTAGTTTCTACATTTGAAACAAATATCTCACTAGATGCAAAAGCTGCTGAGATAGTAGAAACAAAAGAAAAAACTTTTATAAAAATAGATAATATTCTATTTGACTTTAATAGTGATAAAATCAAAGATATTTCTACTATTACACTTAATGCTGTTATCGCAACTTTACAGCAAAATCCAGATATCAAAATTGACATCAAAGCACATACAGATATACAAGGTAGCAACACATACAATTTAAAACTCTCTAAAAAGAGAGCTTTCTCTGCAATGAATTATATAATACAAAAAGGGATTTCAAAAGATCGCCTTACTTCAGAGGGATATGGAGAATCACAACCTTTAATAGACTGCGCAACGTGTAGCGACGATCAACACGAAAAAAATCGTCGTGTGGAGTTTATCATTGTAAGAGATTAAAAACTACTTCAAACTAAAAAAGACCGTTACTATTATTTAGTAACGGTCTTTTACTTTATATGATACTTACACTTAAGAAACTGCTTTTAGTTTCTTAAGTGTAGACTTATTAAGTTTACTTTCTGCATATTCTCTTGTAACGGTCAGTTCTTTTTCTGAAGAACTTGGCATTTCAAACATAGCATCTGTTAAGATAGCTTCACATAGTGATCTTAAACCACGCGCTCCAAGCTTGTATTCTATGGCTTTTTCTACTAGATAATCTAGAGCGCCATCTGTAATGTCAAACTCGATATTATCCATAATAAACAGTTTTTTATACTGCTTTACTATAGCATTTTTAGGCTCAGTAAGAATTGCTCTTAACGTTCCTTTATCTAGAGGGTCCATGTGTGTTAACACTGGTAAACGCCCTATAATTTCTGGAATAAGACCAAAATCTTTTAAATCTTTAGGAATAATATATTTAAGCATATTATCAAGATCTACAGCATTTTCATTTTTACTGGCACTAAAGCCCATTGCTTGCATATTAAGACGTTTTGTGATATGTCTCTCTATACCATCAAAAGCTCCTCCTGCAATAAATAAGATGTGCTCTGTATTTACTTCTATAAATTTTTGATCAGGATGCTTACGTCCTCCTTTAGGTGGGACATTAACTATAGTCCCTTCTAAAAGTTTTAATAAGGCTTGCTGTACGCCTTCTCCACTTACATCTCTTGTGATAGATGGATTATCGCTTTTACGGGCTATTTTATCTATCTCATCTATAAATACAATACCACGCTGTGCTTTTTCTAGATTATAATCTGCCGCTTGTAGAAGACGCGTTAAAATACTTTCTACATCTTCTCCTACATAACCAGCTTCTGTAAGTACCGTAGCATCTACAATAGCTAGAGGTACATTAAGCATTTTTGCTACCGTCTTAGCAATAAGCGTTTTTCCTGTTCCAGTTTGTCCAACCATGACAATATTACTCTTCTGGATTTCGATATCATCATCATCCTTAGGTTGTAATAAACGCTTATAGTGGTTATAGACTGCAACGGCCATCACTTTTTTAGTGTAATCTTGGCCTATTACATATTGGTCTAGAAACGTTTTAATCTCTTGTGGCTTTTTCAACATTAAGTCACCATCTAGATCATTGGCATCAACATCTTTTGACTCTTCAACCACAATGCCATGGGCTTGCTCAATACAACGATCACAAATATGTGCATCTAATCCAGCAACAAGTAAATTTGTTTCTGGTTTTTTTCTACCACAAAACGAGCATTCTAAATCTTCTTTTGCCATGTAAACTAACTATTATTAATGCGTATACGCTTTCGCGAAAGCGTATACGCAAGAATTAATCTCTTTTTAATATCTCATCGATCATACCGTACTCAAGTGCCTTATCAGACTTCATCCAGTAATCACGGTCACTATCTGCATATACCTTGTCATATTCTTGTCCAGAATGCTTTGAGATTATTTTGTAAAGCTCTTCTTTTAAGATTAAGATTTCTCTAGCAGTGATTTCTATATCGGTTGCTTGTCCTTGGGCTCCACCCATAGGCTGATGAATCATCACTCTAGAGTGAGGTAATCCACTACGCTTCCCTTTTGTTCCTGCACATAATAGCACGGCTCCCATAGAAGCTGCCATTCCTGTACATATTGTCGCAACGTCAGGCTTTATAAACTGCATCGTATCATAGATACCTAATCCTGCATATACACTTCCTCCTGGAGAATTAATGTATATCTGAATATCTTTAACTGCATCTGTGCTTTCCAAAAACAATAACTGTGCCTGTACAATGTTTGCTACTTGATCATTAATCCCTGTTCCCAAGAAGATAATACGATCCATCATTAAACGTGAAAATACATCAAATATGGCAATATTCATCTGACGTTCTTCAATGATATTTGGAGTAAGTCCCGTAGGTGTTACACTACTTATGATCTTCTCATAATAGGTAGAACTGATCCCTTGGTCTTTGATTGCAAAATTCTTAAACTCTTTTCCGTAGTCCATATATTTTATTAATCTGATTTTTATATTACAAAAAAACGTTTTACTCCTAAAAGTAAAACGCCTTAAAGATACTTATTTATAGACAAGTATTCTAATTGTATACTTCCTTTACAAATTCGTCAAACGTTACTTTCTTAGTCTTAAGGTTTACATTTTCCTTAAAGAACGTAAGCATTTTTTGATTCATAAGTTGTTCAGAAAGTCTTTTCACCTCTTCTTGGTTACCTAGAATACGTGCTGAAATGTCTTCTAACTCTTTATCTTCAGGATTCATTTGACCATATTGCATCATCTGCATTTTGATCATATCCTTGGTGTATTCTTTCAATTCTTCAAAAGTTACTTGCAATTTATTCTCTTGAATAATCTTACCTTCTATAAGTTGGTAACGTAATCCTTTTTCAGAACGATTGTATTCTTCTACAGCTTCTTCTGTAGTCATAGGATTCTCTCCTGTAGATTGGATCCATTTTTGAAGAAAGCTAGCAGGCAAATCAAATTTTGTCTCTGCTATAAAGTGTTCAGTAACATCATTCATTAACTGTTGATCACTTTGTTGTTGGAATTGCTTTGCAGCATCTTCTTTCATTTTTTCTTTAAGCTCTGTAACTGTTTTTACAGCATCTTTCCCATACAATTTATCAAATAACTCTTGATCAAACTCTGCAAGTTCTCTTGTATTTATTTCAGAAATTGTAAAGATTACCTCTGCATTAAGCTCTTTTGCTTCATCTTCGGTTTTCTTAAATGCATTTTGGTAACTATGAGCCTCACTGAAAAGTCCTTTTGTCTTTACAGTAATAACATCACCTACTTTTGCTCCTGTAAAAGCATCTGTATTTTTCTTTCCTTTAAGTTGAGCAATTTCAAAGGTCGCTGTATTATCAAGTTCTAGTTCTTCGTTTACAAAAGCACCAGTAACCTCGCTATCTTTTATTACCTCTGTTTGAGGAGTCAGTTTACCATACTGTTTTTGTATCGTTGTCAACTGATTCTCAATCATGGTATCATCTGCATGGACTTCATACCCTACAATTGCTTTTTTAGGGGTAAGGTTGACTTCAAACTTAGGAGCCATCCCTAATTCAAATTCAAAGCTATAATCTTCTAGATTCCAATCGAAATCTTCTTGATTTTTAGGAAGAGGGTTTCCTAGTACATCTATTTTTTCTTCAGAAAGATATTTACCTAAGGCATCTTGAAGTAATTTATTCACCTCATCTACACGAACTGCCATTCCGTATTGTTTCTGAACAAGTCCCATAGGTACATGTCCTTTTCTAAATCCAGGAATGTTTGCTGTTTTGCGATAATCCTTTAAAATAGTTTCTACTTTATCTTGATAATCGTCTTTTGCAATATCTACTTTTATAATAGCATTAAGCTCATCGATTTGCTCCTTTGTAATATTCATTCTTCTCTTAATTTAAGGGCGCAAAAATACGTTTTTTTTTACACCGTAACAATATTTTAATTTCTTGTCTTCTGTTGTTTCACTTCTTCTTTAAGAAATTGAAATAAAATACTTTGGAATATACTTAGCAAAATACTAAATAATATTGCTGTCAAAATACCATTAATTTCAAAACCTCCAATAAAATAATCTACTAATAAAATGAGTACTGCATTTATGACTAATAAAAAAAGTCCAAAAGTGAGTATTGTAATGGGCAATGTAAGAATCACTAGTATAGGTCTAACAATCAACCTTAATAGTGACAATACGATAGCAACCCAAAGTGAAGTCACAAAACCATCTACAGAAACTCCTGGTAATATCTTTGCCAGAATGAGTACAGCAATGGTCGTTAATATGATTTTAAAAATAGATTTCATTATGCTATTGATAAAGCAAATAGAATACCAAAAAAAAAAGATGCACTAAATAAGTGCATCTTTTAAGGTTTTATGTATAATAGACTGTCATTTAGTCATTACTTATCGTCACTGATGAGAAACCACCTATGTCTACACCTGGTATAGTAGAACCATACTGAGCATTGACAGCGTCTAGGATTAAGTTTGCAGTAAATGCATATCCTCTAGG
>JBLHOX010000214.1:0-5857 GCA_047623725.1 Dokdonia sp.
ATTCAAATACTCAGTATACGCAAGAGCTTTTTACTGATGAAAGTGACATGTTAAAACAAGTCGCTTTTGAATTAAATGCTGGAAAGACCGTTGCTTGGTTTCAGTCAGGATCAGAATTTGGTCCTCGTTCTTTAGGTAGACGAAGTATTCTGGCACATCCAGGAAAAGAAAACCTTCAAAATCACATCAATAAGAATATAAAATTTCGAGAAGATTTTCGCCCTTTTGCTCCAGCGGTATTAAAAAGCCATGTACAAGAATATTTTGTTGCTGGGAGAGAAAGTCCATATATGATTTTACTTGATCATACACGTCAAGAGTATGTAGAGCAATTAAAAAATATAACACATTGTGATGGAACAGCACGCGTGCAAACTGTTGATTCCGTATGGAATCCAAAATTCACAAAATTACTAACAGCATTTCAGGCAGAAAGTGGCATCCCTATTTTACTGAATACAAGCCTTAATAAAAAAGGAACGCCCATGGTAGAAACCCCAACCGATGCCATTGCCCTATTTAATGAAACAGCTTTAGACATACTCGTTTTAGAAAATCTAGTATTGACCAAAAGAGTGCAAGATGATAAAAAAATACTCGCTTATGACGAAGATATGTTAACCTACTTAACTGATTTTGTAAAGGAAATAGGAATAACAGTGATTGAAGAAGCGTTGGATGATACTTGTTTTCTTCCAGGACTTAAGATTCAAGAGAATTCAATTCGGATAGATAAAACTCGATTAAAATATCCAGGAGACATACTCCATGAGGCAGGTCATTTGGCAGTAACAGATAAAGATCTTAGATCGTTAATCGGTACACCAAAAATGGATCCTAATTGGCCAAGTGCAAGTGATGAAATTGTTTCTATTCTTTGGTCGTATGCTGCAATCCGTCATTTAGATATTAAACCAGAAGTTGTATTTCATCCCGATGGATATAAAAACGATTCAGCGTGGTTGATCTCGCAATTTGAAAGTGGAAATTATGTTGGTTTGCCGTTATTGGATTGGATGGGCTTCTTTAGAGATGGTACAGATGAGGAAGAAAGCAATACACACTCTTTTCCTGAAATGTCCAAATGGTTACGTAATTAATGACCACTTCCCTATCGTAAAAAAATACAGCTATTTACATAAGATCAGGAGTTTCCTTGAGTCAAAAAACTTCTTATATTAATAGAATCTTTGTAAATAATAGTAGGATGATGTGTCTTTTTACACCTATTGACACTTCTTTTACATTTTTTTGACACTTTTAGTGAGAAGCCAGTTTAGCTTTACCAAAAATCAATCATTATGATGAAAACTAACAATTATAAAAACGTAGAAATAAAAAGAGTAGCACTCGTATTCATGTTGATCATGTGTGCTGCTTTTGCATTTGGTCAAGAGCATGAACAGGCAAACTTGATAGACCTAGATAGTACTTGGGGAAAAGAAATCTTTAAATTCCCAATACGTTTTGCTCAGAATATTGACTACCAAGGTGTAGAAGAAGCTAGATTCCCTCCAGAAGGTTGGTCTGATGAAAATCATCAAAATTTCTGGTCGTATGCATTTGCTTGGGATATAAATCTGAATGAAAAAATAAGTGAGAATACCTTAGAGTCAGATTTAGAAAAGTACTTTGATGGATTGGTAGGTGTAGAGGTTATTAAAGAGTTAGAGATTTATAAAGCTTCGGCGCTATTTATTAAAATAGAAGATGATGACACTTCCTCTATTTTTAAGGGAAAAATTAAAACGTATGATGGATTTACGACTAAAAAGCCAATCACTTTATATGTTCTGGTAGAAAGCCATTATTGTAAAGCAGAAAAGAAATCTGTCATTCTCTTTCGATTTTCTCCAAAAGACTTTAAGCACGAAGTTTGGAGTACTTTAAAAAATATTAGGCTTAAAGAGCATTTTTGTGATCATTAATGTACTTAAAGTAGAAAAATAGAAAGTATTTTTTTTATATAAAAAGTATTTCATAAATTCTACAACGTATAATTAATAACGCAACAAGCTATGAAAGATACAAGTCATCACGATGAGCGTATTGCAAAATGATATTCGCCTCTGTATATCCACATTACGTCACAAAAGTTGAGAAGAAAGGCAGAACAAAAGAAGAGTTACATCAAGTCATTGAATGGTTAACAGGTTTTGATGAAAAAAAATTAAAAGAACTTATTGAAGATAAAGTGACTTTTGAAGTATTCTTCCAAAATGCTACGTTACACCCAAATACGACACTCATTACGGGTGTCATTTGTGGTTATCGAGTAGAAAATATCGAAAATCCATTAACACAGCAAGCTAGGTATCTAGATAAATTGGTAGATGAATTAGCTAAAGGACGTAAGATGGAGAAGATATTACGTACTATTAAATAGAAGACCATAACATTTCTTCTATTCTTAAGAGGGAATTAAAACGTATGATGGATTTACTCCTAAAAACGACATATTCTAAATCGCTACATCTAAGCAAAAGAGGTTCTGAAAGTTGATTTTAACAAATCTTAAAACCTTGTAAACAACAAGTTACAAATTATTCGTATTTTTAGTAATACGTGTGAAATAAGCACAGCGTATGAAATTAATTGTTTATGCACCTCTGTTTACGAAATATCCTTTCGGGTTTTCTATTGGTGGGAAGTTCAGTTTCTGTCTGTAAATTAAGCACTTAACTACTCATATACAAACACCTTGTGTACAATTTAAAAAAACATAATTATGACTAGATGGTACTTTAATTCAAATGAAGATTTTAAATCATATAGTAAGTTGATTGAGATGAGTGATTTGTCAGAAACTGATAAAATCTTATTCAGAATTAGTTGGCTGAATTATTTAAAATATCTTGATAGACTCGCTATAAAAGACAGCCTGTTCTTTAATATTTTGCAATTACTAGTCATTATAGTTGGGATATTGATTCCAGTAATTGAACAAAGTGAATTAAATTTAAAAATTGGTATGTCTTCGATAACCGTTATTAGTATTTTAGGTCTTACTATAGCAATATCTACAGCATTAAATAGACATTTTAGGTTTGAAGAAAGATGGAAGCATTACAGGAAAAATGCAGAAATAATACGAAATGAAGGGGAAGATTTTTTTGGACTTACAGGAAATTATGAAGATTCCCAAAACCAGCACGAAGCTTTTAAAAAATTTATTGAAAATATAACAATTATTAAACGACAAGAAGTAAATACTTTCATCATAAAAGTTAGAAAAAAGGAGTAAGCTGCACAAAACGCCGTATGTTATAAAAGCTTAACTCTCGTTTTTTAAAATACTCTCTATTTTAAAGATAAAATTAGAAAACCAGTATCTTAATAATATCATAGTACACTTAAGATGACTACCACAAAACACATTGCCAAACACCTGCGTGACGTTTACTTTGCAGGCAATTGGACATCTTCCAATCTTAAAGATCAACTTGCAGATGTCACTTGGCAAGAAGCGACTACGCAAGTATATGAGTGCAATACCATTGCGACACTTGCCTATCATATCCATTATTACGTAGCTACCGTGACGCAAGTACTCGAAGGTGGATCCCTAGATGGAAAAGACAAATATAGCTTTGACCACCCTCCTATTCACTCCAAAGAAGATTGGAGTTCCTTTTTAGAAAAAACCTATACTGCCACAGATCATTTTGCTTCGCTTATAGAACAACTTCCTGAAGACACCTTGTGGGAAAATTTCGCAGATGAGAAATATGGAAACTATTATAGAAACTTACAAGGTATTGTAGAACATACACATTACCATTTGGGTCAGATTGCGATTCTTAAGAAGATCATTAGGTTTAAGTAGTTTAAGATATAGTACGCTTCCAACGAACGTAGTGAGGTAGGAGTTTATACTGAGCTTGGTCGAAGTACGAAAGCGTATACAACCTCATCTATATAAAATATCAATATCCTCATGATAAAAGCATCTCCTCTCAAAAGAGTGAAGATGCTTTTTTAAACCTCCTCTCTATACGCTCCCTAAAAACTAATTCCAAACATAAATGCTCCATCATTAGCACCGAGTCCAGAAGAACGTACATAGTCTACGCGTAGGAAGCGAAATTTCCCCCAGCCTATATTATCCAATCCGATAGAATACTCTGTGTAGGGTCTATTATCTTGCGTACTTAATACGTGCGCACCAGCGACTAGATTAAAATTAAGCCTATTAATACCAGGAATCTTCCCAAGGATCCATCCTTTAAAGTTATGCTCAACATGGCCTTCAAAATAGCCTTGATTTGTACTACGCTCATAATACGGTAAGAGACTAAAACGATTTAAGTTGTTTCCATCTAGATTTACTCTGGTTTGGTTTCCGTTAAAGTGTTGGTAGTCTATAAAACTTGCTCCATTTGCAGAGTTTAAAAACGTTCCTCCGCTTAGATTATAATTAAAGCGCCCTTTATTTCCTATATTAAATCCTTGGCGAACATTAGCTCTTAATTGTGTGTAGTTCAATTTATCTTCATCTGCGCCTAATCCTCCTTCATAGGTTAAAAACAAGGTAGGAAAACGATCATTCGGGATATTAAACTTGGCTGTTGGATAATTATAATACTTCTGACCAAAATTAATACGCGCGGTCACTTGTGTTTTTACAATGGTATGATCATCGACACCGGTTGGGTCTTGCGGAAAAAGATTTTGAGGATCTCGCGGATTGTTACTTGTAAAGACAAGATCATCTTGTGGATAAAAGGTCTGATCGGTGATATTTGCGAGTCCTTTTCTATCTTCATAACTCACATTTCCCCAGAGACGGAGTCCATTAAAAACTTCTTGGGTGTATGCCACATCAACAAAAGAGCGCTCATAAATCTTCAGGTAGTTTCGTTCAAAAAAGAGAGATGTAACCGTATTTACCGAATTTGCAATAGGATCATCTGCATTAAATTGTTTGGTTTCTACGCCTCCAGTGACACTTAACCTAGCTCTATTTTTTTGATTGAATTGCCTCGTAAATCCACCAGTATATCGCAATCTATCGTCTGAAAATCCATAGTTCACTTTCGCGAAAGCGTACAACGTCTTTGTATAATCATCATCACTCCACGTAAAATAATTAAGTCCTGTGGCTCCATTCCAACCTTGCACGGTATTATATCCTACGCCATTCAAGAGTCCGTCATAACTAAAGCGTCGCCTTTTAAAGGTATTGGTATATGAATATCCTGTAATCGGATCCAAAATCTTTAATTTATTACCACGCGTATCTATAGAATCTAGGTATTTTCTAGACTTTCTAATCACTTGAATACTATCCTTTTTAAGATAATCTTCAGACTCAACGACAGTTAATGGTACAGGGCGTTTTTCTTCCCAGTACAGGCTATCTTTTTTATTAGATTCTTCTGCAAAGGAAAGTACCTCATTGGTAAAGGATTTTTTGGTAAAATTGGGCGTAAAATTATAATCGCTATAGCCCGCTGTAAAGCGTCCGTCTCCTTTTAAGCCTAAGAATCCAAAACTAAAATCAATGACTTGAGATATTTTTACCCATTGTTTATATTCCTCATCATACTTATAATTCTGTTTAAAATTGAGACTTTCTATAAAAGGAACTTGTATGGCTTCTCCATTGGTAGAGAGGTCTACACCGTATAACTGCCACTCATCTTCTACAATATAGATCACCCCACTAAAGACACGATCTTTAGGTCGACGCGGCGTCACCTCTATCTTATTAATAATTTTTCCTTGCTCGTAAAAAGTTCCGATCAGTTTATATCTGTAATATGAAAATGCATTGATACCTATAGGCGAGATAAGTTGTGCGTTGAGTTTTATGGTGTTTTCATAAAAAGAAAAATTGGCGTCTATCGCTGTATTA
>JBLHOX010000215.1:0-5839 GCA_047623725.1 Dokdonia sp.
ATTTGACAATGTGAGCTTCACCTATGAAGACACCAATATTACAGCTCTTAAAAATGTAAGCTTCTCCATCCAAAAAGGAAAAACACTTGCTATCATAGGACGGACAGGGTCTGGAAAATCTACCATACTAGAACTTATAGGAAGACTTTATGATGTAACCTCTGGAGAAATTTATATTGATGATACACCTATAGCTAAACTTAATTTAAACGACTTACGTAAAGCGATAGGATATGTACCTCAAGATGCCTTTTTATTTTCTGATAGTATCAAAGAAAATATCAAGTTTGGAGCTCCAAATGCTACAGATGAAGAGGTAATCGCTTATGCAAAAGCAGCTGTTGTACATGAAAACATCATAGATTTTAAAAAAGGATACGACACCATACTCGGAGAAAGAGGAATCACACTATCTGGAGGACAAAAACAACGTGTATCCATTGCGAGAGCACTTATAAGCAAACCCAAATTAATTTTATTAGATGATTGTTTGAGTGCTGTAGATACAGAAACAGAAGAGCAAATTCTAGAGAGTCTGAATCAAATAAATGAAGATACAACCACTATAATTGTAAGTCATAGGATATCTTCTGCAAAAAATGCAGATCAAATCATAATTCTTAACGAAGGAGAGATTACACAGCAAGGCTCTCATAATCAACTCATAAAAGAAGAAGGTTATTACAAAGAGTTATATTTAAAACAATTGGATGAGAAAGAAATGTAAAAAAAAATTGGGCGACATTCTTTTTTTTATCATTTTTGAACTAGGAATTACTAAAAAACTAAAACTACACATGTATTATGAGTGATTATGATTCGAGAGATAATGAAGAGATTTTCTCAAAAGTATTAAGAGCTGGTAGAAGAACTTATTTTTTTGATGTACGGTCAACAAAAGCAGGAGACTACTATTTAACCATTACTGAAAGTAAGAAGTTTACAAATGATGATGGTTCATTTCACTTCAAAAAACACAAAATTTATCTTTATAAAGAGGACTTCTCTGGATTTACAGATATTTTAAATGAAATGACTTCGTATATCCTTCAAGAAAAAGGACAAGAAGTTATAAGTGATCGTCATCAAGCTGATTATCAACGTCCAGAAGTTACAGAAGATAGTGATGGAACTACAGATCAAGCTGATACGCCCAACCCAGAAAGCTTTACAAATGTAAATTTTGAAGATATATAAATCTTTATTTACGGATATAACCATAAACCCTATCATTCTTGATGGGGTTTTTATTTGAACATATATCAAGTCATATAAACAATCACGCCACTTGTTAAAAACTTTCTAAATTTTATAATACACACAAAATTATCTTATTTTTAAAGTTTTAGTAGTAAACTAAAAAAACAACTCACTAATACCACACCAACTCATTATGCGTTTACTTTACGTTTTTCTATTTTTAGCGACCACACCATTCTTTGCTCAAAGTGGCAAAGTAGATATGTCTTATTACTTACCCCAAGACGTAACATACAATACAGAAATTCCTACACCAGAAAGCGTGATTGGATTTGTGCCTGGAGAGTGGCATGTAAGCCATGATAAGTTATCTGAGTATATGCGTACACTCGCTGCGGCAAGTAATCGTATCACTATAGAAAATAGAGGGACTACGGCAGAAGGTCGTCCTTTATTATTGCTTACCATCACTTCTCCTACCAATCATAATCGTATAGAAGATATACGAAAAGAACACGTAAAACTTACCGAGAAAGGAAGCACTTCGCTATCCACTTCAAACATGCCTATTGTCGTATACCAAGGATTATCCATACACGGAAATGAACCTTCTGGTGCAAATTCTGGTTTAGTCGCTGCTTATTATCTAGCTGCGGCGCAAGGAGCAAAAATTGATGCGTTACTAGATAACACAGTCATCTTATTTGATCCATCATTTAATCCTGATGGGTTACAACGCTTTGCCTATTGGGCAAATACAAATAAGAGTATCAATATTAATGCAGACCCGCAAGATCGTGAATATGACGAAGTATGGCCAAGAGGTCGTTCTAATCATTATTGGTTTGATATGAACCGCGATTGGTTACCCGTACAATTACCAGAATCTAGAGCACGTATCAAGACATTTCATAATTGGTATCCAAACATCCTAACAGATCATCATGAGATGGGGAGTAATGCTACGTTCTTTTTTCAACCAGGAATACAATCACGTACACACCCATTAACGCCTAAACTTAACCAAGAACTGACTAAGAAAATTGGTAAATATCATGCCAGTGCACTTAATAAAATTGGAAGTTTATACTATACAGAAGAAAGCTTTGATGATTTCTATTATGGAAAAGGGTCTACATTTCCAGATATCAATGGAGGGATCGGTATTTTATTTGAGCAAGCAAGTTCACGAGGACATGCACAAGAAACAGATAATGGATTATTAGAATTCAAGTTTACGATCAGAAATCAATTTACAGCCATACTATCTACACTGGAAGCAGCACAAGGCATACGTACCGAATTACTAGACTACCAAAGAGATTTTTTCAATAATGCTCGTAATGAATCAAAAGGTGGTGCTTATGCTTTTGGAAGTGAAAAAGATGCCGCAAGCGCATACCACCTTGCCGAAATATTAAAAAGACATAAAATAGAAGTACATGAAGTGGGTAATAGCTTTCGCGAAAGCGGAAAAGAATACAAAAAAGGCTATAGTTACATCGTACCAAAGAGTCAACGTCAAAGCAGACTCATCAAAGCCATGTTTGAAAAACGAACTACCTTTCAAGATAGTCTCTTCTACGACATATCTGCTTGGTCCTTCCCGCTTTCTTTTGGATTGAATTTCACCGAAAATGCATCGACTTCAAATGCAGGTCCTGCCATTCAAGAATTACAAAAACGCTCCCCAAAAACCGTTACGACAAGTACGTATGGATACTTAATGCAATGGCACGAATATTATACCCCAAAAGCACTTAATGAAATTCTGAACTCGGGATTACGCGCCAAGGTAGGTATGAAACAATTTACCTTAGAAGGAAACGCTTATGATTATGGGACGATCTTGATTCCTGTTCAAAATCAAGAAATGAATGCGCAAGAACTTAGTGAATTCCTAAGTGAACTTTCTAAAGACACACAAGTTGACATTATACCCGTGAGCACAGGACTTACCGAAGGAATTGATTTAGGAAGTAACCAGTTTAGAGCGTTAGAGCCTGCAAAGGTTGCTATCGTTTTAGGTGCAGGGTTTAATCCCCATGATGCTGGTGAGATCTGGCACTTATTTGATACGCGTTATGATATGAAAATCACAAAACTAGATATCAAAAACCTTAATCGTGCAGACCTAAGTCGGTATACAGATATTATCATTCCTCATTCTTTTGGAGGTGTTCTAGATAAAGGAAAAACAGAAAAACTAAAACAATGGGTAAAACAAGGAGGAACGCTTATTGGATATCGTAATGCAGCCAACTGGCTTGAGAAAAACAAAATGCTTAAAATCACTTTTGAGAAAACAAAGAACCCTGCAAAGAATGTAAATTTTGAACAACGCGGAGACTTTAATGGGGCTCAAGTCATAGGAGGTGCTATTTTTGAAGCAAAGCAAGATCGCTCTCACCCTGTAAACTTTGGATACGTAAATGACCGTATCTCTATGTTTAGAAACACGACCATTTTTGTAAAAGCAGACTCTACGAGTTATAAAAATCCTATTCAGTACACTAAAAACCCTTTACAATCTGGATATATCAGTAAGATTAATCTAAAAGCAATTTCTGAAACAAGACCTTTTGTACATCAAAGTTCTGGAAGAGGAGAAGTTATTTTATTTACCGATAACACCAACTTTAGAGCTTTCTGGTACGGAACGAATAAACTCTTAATGAATGCGATCTTTTTTGGAGAAGAAATGTAATTTCTTACTTTCAGGATTATGACATCTTTACAACTAGAAAAACTAAAATCTTCTATAAAAAGAAAGGTTATTTTTAAATATAAACCTGAATTTTCTGCATCTTTTAAAACCCACATAAAGGAATCTCAAATGATTCCTTTATGTCTTGAGGTTTGTCAATTATTAGAATGGGATATTGTTTATCAAAATGATGATACGATAGAAGCCAAAAGACCTAGACAATATGGAAAGGATACTGAAAAGGTCATTATTAAAGCAAGTAAGCACAATAAGGTATATCTTAAAAGCAAATCACTAGAACAAAAATGTATTGACTTTGGTAACAACTCAAAACGAGTAAGACTCTTTATTGCACTCTTCCAAAGATTAGAAAAGGAATATCAGATTTCTGGAAAATTAGAAGAACTCGAAACTACATATAGTAGAAGACTCAATTGGGAAGATTATAAAGTTCCTGAGAAGTTACCGAAACCTAAAAACCTAAAAACACCTACGATCAAAATACCTTTAATCGTAGGGAGTATATTGGCTATCATTATTGGATTTTCTTTAAGTATTTCTATTACTAATTTAGATCAAGACCATGGAAATCTTATTGCTATAATAGCATTATTATTTAGCGCTTTTTTTGGCTATTTATTTACGAAACTATTAAAATATTGTAATTACACTTTTTTCAAAAGAACAAATTACATGATTGGAGGTTTTGTTTTCATCATATTTTCTGTTCATTTATTAGTAGAGTATGTTCTCCTATCTACGAAACAATCTATTGATTTTAATTTCTTTGAATTTATAATGTATAGAGTCATGGGAGATATACCACTACGCAATATATCTCAAGGGGTATTCTATATATTAGGTGTAAGCTTATTTTTATTTCTTTCATATATAATCATTAGCCATATGGTTATAAGTGGAATAATCAAACATGTAATCAATAGAGTTCCTGAAGAAGTTACTGAGTATATCATATATCTTTTCGAACAAGAAAAGTCCGAACAAGAAATTAGAATAAAACTCGCAGAAAAAGGATGGACAAAAAAGATTGATCAGGACTATGCATTTGAAACTATAGGAGAAATTGTAGGATTACAAGAACTAAGAAGAAAATAAACGATGCCATTAAAAACGCCTAAATTCCCAGTCCACTTGACAGGAACTCATGGGGTCATCATACCTCAAGAATACGCTGTCATTTTTGTAGATGCTGGTCATAAACGCATTCATATAAAAGCATTCTCTAAAGAGAATAGTATGGAGTTTCACGGAGCGCTTCGTTTATATAAAGGAGAGTACATCGTTAGTTTTGGTAAACGGTATCAAAAAGAATTAGGCATCTTCCCTACTGATTTTTTCGAATTTCAACTCTTTGAAAATACAACAACCTACGGTGTAGAAATTCCAGAGGCATTTCAAGCTGTTATGGAGAGTGACCCAGAAGGAGATTCCTATTTTGAGAAACTGACGGATGGCAGAAAAAGAGGCTTGATTTATTACATAAAACGGTTTAAAAATAAACAAACACAAGTCGATAAGACTTTAATCATTTTCGAAAATCTTAAACAAGGCATTACAGACCCACGAAAGTTAATCAAACGATTATAACTTCTAGTGGCCCTAATGCTTTCTCATAAATAGAAAAACCTGTATCTTAGAGTTCATTTTAAAGAGAACCATTAAACCAAAAAAAGAAACCCTATGAAAACAACATATATAGCAAGCGCTATCATCGCAATGGCATTATTTGCAAGCTGTAAAGGAGATACAAAAACGACAGAAAAAGAAGTCGTTGAAGAAGTAAAGGAAGTCATCAAAGATGTAAAAGAAATAAAAGTGGAAACACTTAAAATATCTTTAGATGCAAAGAGTGACAGTAAAGCTACTGGGAGTATCGTTTTTGAAGAATCAGAAGGAACAGTAAAAATGACT
>JBLHOX010000216.1:0-5806 GCA_047623725.1 Dokdonia sp.
TTCTAGTCGAATTATTGATTTAATTTCATCCATTAGCAGGAAATAATATATATTCGTATTAGTTAAATCTAACTTAATATATGAGCAAGTTTTTAATTCGTCTTCTGCTCTTAGTGTTATTTATTCTCCCCACATCTATCGTGGCGCAAGAAATAGACCTTGCTACTCAAAAAATTACAAATCGAAAAATTGACTCATTACTCACAGTAGCAGCGACTGCCATTGAGAATAATGACTACAATACTTCTGCACAGATTATGACAAGAGCTAGAGTCTTGGCAGAAAAAACGGACAATAAAGGAAGAATAGGTCTTGCATCAAGCGCACTATCTCGTTTATATCTTCTTACAGGAAATATAAAAAAAGCAAGAGAAGAAAACGAACTTGCCATTAAAATGCAACTTGAGCCTAATAGTGATGAGGAAAGTTTAGGACAGAGTTATATCACTGCCGCAAAGATTGAACAACAAGAAAGAAACTATAAAGAAGCTTCTGAATACTTAGAGAAAGCAGAAAAAATTCTAAAAAACAAAAGGCGTCCTGAATTACTATCCAAAGTATACATGAACCAAGGAGCTATTGCTGCAACAAAAAACAATACTCAAAACGCAGAAGAGTTATTTGACTTAGCTATTTCACAAGCCAATAATGCTGGAAATAAATTTCTTCTAGCTAAAAGCAATATCAAAAAAGCAGAGATCTTATTACTTCAGAAAAAAATTGAAGAAGCTAGCACTGCAATAAACATTGCACAGGCAATAAGCACTTCAGAAAATTATCCCAACCTCTTATCACAATCCTATAGAGTAAGTAGCCATATAGCAAAAGAACAAAATGACATCTCCAAAGCTTATGACCATATTACTCTTTACAACAATTATGTAGATAAAAATAGAAAAAGCAAAGAGGCTGGAATCATTTTAGATCCGCTACAGGAAAATAAAGAACTTAATGCTCAATTAAAAAAAGATATAGAATTAGAAACAGCTAGATCAATAAAAGCAAACACACTTACGACAGTGTTAACTATTGCTATGATCACTATTTTGTCTCTATTAATTTTATCCTTATATAAAAATAATAATCTCAGAACTAAAGCAAACGAATTACTACAAGCAAAAAACACCGAGTTAATAGTTGCAAAAGACAATGCAGAAAAAGCTTCTATGGTAAAAGCACAATTCTTATCTACCATAACTCATGAATTACGTACTCCAATGTACGCAGTAACCGGACTTACACATTTACTATTAAGTGAGAACCCTACAGAGGAACAAAAGAAGCATCTTGATTCTCTAAAATTTTCTGGAGAATACTTATTATCTCTAATCAACAATATATTAGATCTTAATAAACTAGAGGCAAACAAAGTGGAAGTAGAGCAAACTGCATTTAACCTTAAAAAACGTATTGAGGATGTATTATTTGCTCTAGGGAAATCTGCAAAAGACAAAGGAAATAAATTAAATTTTGAATTTGACCAAGACATACCAGAAGAGGTTTTAGGAGATCCACTTATGATTTCTCAAATATTAATTAACCTTGTGGGTAATGCGGTTAAGTTTACTCGTGATGGCAATGTTGATGTACGTGTTCAAAAAATAAAACAAACAGAATCAGAAACCTATCTCCATTTTGAGATTGAAGATTCTGGAGAAGGTATTTCTAAAAAGAAACAAAAAAATATTTTCCAAAACTTTACTCAAGGGTCTGTTGCCATTAACAGAAAGTTTGGAGGTACTGGATTAGGTTTATCTATTGTAAAGAATTTATTAGATCTATTAGACAGTAAAGTAGAATTAGAAAGTACACTCGGAAAAGGTTCCAAATTTTCTTTTAACATTAAATACAATCTTACAAAGCAAGCAGGAGAAGAATCAAATCCTCATAACATCATTTATGATATAGATTATGTCGCTTTAGAAAATCGAAAAATACTTGTTGTCGAAGACAACAAGATCAATCAAATGATCACACGTAAGATCTTAGAAAAAAATAAGATGGTATGTGATGTTGCAGACAATGGGGAAATTGCGGTAGAAAAAGCAAGAAATCAAGATTTTGATCTTATCCTAATGGATATACACATGCCTGGTATAAGCGGTATAGAAGCAACAGAACAAATACGTCTCTTTGATAAAGGAATTCCTATCCTTGCATTAACAGCGGTTACTATAGATGAGAACATAGACGAATTTCACGAAGCTGGCTTTAATGATATTATACCTAAGCCCTACAAGATCGAAGAGTTCTTCCAAAAAATACATAATGGCTTAAAACAAGCTAAAGTCTTTAATTAAAGTCTTTAACAAAATTCAATATTTGTTTATTAAATAAGGACTCATCAGATACAAATGACACCTTAATAGATAGGTAATACAGCTCCTTATTTTTAAGCAAAGGAGATAGTCTCACATAATCCTTTTCTGTAGTAACTATAAATTCGCAGGATTCTAATTCTTTTATTTCGCTTAAAGCGAAATTATGGTGATCCTTATACGCTTTATGCTCAAAATCTAATCCAAGACTTTGGAGGTGATTTACCAAAGGCTTTGGATTTGCAATTCCCGTTACCAACGTAATTTTTTTATTTTTCAATTCAGAAACAGGTAATCTAGCGTCATTAGACACAACAATATCATTATACCTAATGCTGGTAAAATATACTTTTTGATGTGAAGATGGGTTTAGCTTTCCAATAATCATCTCTCTATCTGCTTTAGAAACTCCCTCTGGGCATTTCGTAACAATAATTACCTGCGCCCTACCCACACCATTTCGGGGCTCTCTAAGGTTTCCAGCAGGCAATAAATAATCATCAGTATATAAATCATGATAAGCGGTAAGCACTATTTGAAAACCAGCTTTCACTTTTCTATGCTGGTAGGCATCATCAAGAATAATGACCTCAGGAGAAGGGCTTACATTTAAAAGTTGCGAAACACCAAACTGTCTATCTTCACAAACCGAAACAATAACATCATCAAATTTTCTTGCAAACTGCAAAGGCTCATCTCCTACATTTTCTGCTAGACTGTCTTTTGAAACTTGAAGATATCCTTTGGTTTTTCTTCCATACCCACGACTTAATGTCGCTACTTGATATTGATCTTTTAAAAGACCAATAAGGTACTCAGTCATGGGACTTTTGCCAGTACCTCCTGTATTTAAATTACCTATACAAATGATAGGTAGCGTATATTCTTTATAAGAAAAACAACCTAGATCATACGCTTTATTGCGGCATCGAGTGATGACATAATAGAGTCCCGAAAAAGGAAATAAGATTTTACGTAGTTGTTTCATAAAGGGCGAAGGTATAATTTTTATCTTTACTTTTTTAAGATACTATTTATGACTATACGTGATGTTACCAATATACTTGAAGAATGGGCTCCATTGCCTTATGCAGAAGATTTTGATAATGTAGGACTACTTGTCGGTGATGCTTCTTCCAAACTTACGAATGTTCTAGTGACTCACGATGCGCTAGAAAGTGTCGTCCAAGAAGCTATTGACAAGAGCTGCAACCTTATCGTTTGTTTTCACCCTATTTTATTTTCTGGATTAAAAAGAATTGTAGGCTCAAATTATGTAGAAAAATCAATACTAAAAGCTATTAAGAATGACATTGCTATTTACGCTCTACATACTGCACTAGACAATGTTTCTTATGGTGTGAATTACGGTATGGCAAAAGCACTCGATCTTATCGACACACAAATTCTTATTCCTAAAAAAGAACATATACGCAAACTAGTCACTTATGTTCCTCATGATGCTTTAGAAACAGTCAAGAACGCCCTTTTTGAAGCGGGAGCTGGACAAATAGGAAACTATGACCAATGTAGTTTTGGCATTGCCGGCGAAAGTAGTTTTCGCGCAAGCAAAAAAGCAAATCCAATCATAGGCAGTATAGGGATCCAACATAAAGAACCAGAAACTCAATTACACATTACTTATGAAAAGCATTTTGAATCAAAAGTGTTAAAATCATTATTTATCAATCATCCGTATGAAGAAGTTGCCTATGAAATAACTCCTCTTCAAAATAATCTTCAAAATGTAGGCTTAGGAATGGTAGGTGATCTTAAAGAATCTATTTCAGAAATAGATTTTTTGAAACTAGTAAAAAAGACATTTAAAACAGGCGGCATACGGCATTCTGAACTTCTCAATAAATCTATTAAGAGAGTAGCAGTTTTAGGAGGCAGTGGCGCTTTTGGCATATCACAAGCTATACGAAACAAAGCAGATATTTATATAACAGCAGATCTTAAATATCACGACTACTACAAGGCAGAAAAACAAATTATATTGGCTGATATTGGTCACTTTGAAAGTGAACGCTTTACAAAAAACATAATAGCTAACTATCTTACAGAAAAATTGCGTAATTTTGCAGTCGTTTTATCTGAAGAAAATACCAATCCCATCAACTATTTATAAAGTATGGCAAAGAAAAAGGAATCAACAGTCGAAGAGAAGCTAAGAGCTTTGTATGATTTACAACTTATAGATTCTAGAATAGACCAAATACGCAATGTGCGAGGAGAATTACCTCTAGAAGTCGAAGATCTTGAAGATGAGGTTACTGGTCTTAACAAGCGTATTGAAAAATTGGATAATGAGCTATCCCTTATTGAAGATCAAATAAAAGCTAAGAAAATTCAAATTGAAGATTCTAAAGCTTCTATTAAGAAATACTCTGAGCAACAAAAAAATGTACGTAACAATCGTGAATTTAACGCACTTAGTAAAGAAGTTGAGTTTCAAGAATTAGAAATACAACTCGCAGAAAAAAACA
The DNA here is from genome assembly GCA_047623725.1 of Dokdonia sp. Classification (GTDB taxonomy): domain Bacteria; phylum Bacteroidota; class Bacteroidia; order Flavobacteriales; family Flavobacteriaceae; genus Dokdonia. The sequence goes on from JBLHOX010000216.1 coordinate 4,808, forward strand.
TTCGTGAATTTAAAGCTCAAATTGAGCAAAAGAGCGAAGTTATTTCTACTACTAAAGAACGTCTAGGAGAGCGTGAGAAGCACCTTAAGCACAAAAAAGGAGAATTAGATGCTATCTTAGCCGAAACAGAAAAGGAAGAGAAAGCACTTCTTAAAAAGAGTGAAGATTTTGAAAAAGAAATTGACGATCGATTAGTTAAAGCGTATAAGCGCATACGTTCGAATGTTCGTAACGGTCTTGCGGTTGTTGCTATAGAACGTGGAGCTTCTGGAGGATCATTTTTCACCATCCCTCCACAAGTACAAGTTGAAATTGCTAGTCGTAAAAAGATTATAACTGATGAACACAGTGGTCGTATTCTTGTAGACAGTGTACTTGCAACAGAAGAAAAAGAAAGAATGGCATCTATGTTTACATCTATTTAATAGATGTAAACATTTTGAGAGTCATCCTGAAATAGGTTGACCTTCTTAAGAAGAATTAAATGAATCCAGAGAAGCTAGCTTCTCTGGATTTTTCTTTGTGCATAAAATCAAGTGTTTTATAGTTAAGACCAAAGTGCGATCTTTTATTTTTATATGTTTTTATTATTTGTTTTCAAATTCTTTACCTGTGCTCTATTTCTTAATTAAGAGCTCTCCTTTCAATATTAGGCTGATGTATTCTACTAGTACATTTTGATAATAATCATACCGCCTTATCATTGATAATCTCACATTATATGTACAAGTCATTCAGCTCTTTTCTACCTGAGAAATAAAAACCAGCTTAAAGCCTAAACTATAATCACACTGGGTGCGCTTCTTTCATGGGTTCTGAATACTTCATGAGTAAGGCGACTATATGTCAACTTACTCAATCCTAGACAATCAAAAAAGAGGCTGTCTAAAAAGGCAGTCTCTTTTTTATGGATTATTTTTTTTTAATTTCGTATCTTCATGATATGAAAGCTATTCCTGTATGGAAGACCAATAATCAGTCTCAGTTAAGTCTTCTGCC
>JBLHOX010000217.1:0-5780 GCA_047623725.1 Dokdonia sp.
CGATCTTTTGATCCTTGTTTCATAGCCTCTACAGATCCCATTCCACGATATGATTTAAACTTACGCCCTTCATAAATGATCGTTTCTCCTGGAGATTCTTTAGTCCCTGCAAGTAATGATCCTAGCATCACACAGTCGGCTCCTGCAGCAATTGCTTTAGGAATATCTCCTGTATAACGTATACCACCATCGGCAATGACAGGAACACCAGATCCTTTAATCGCTGCAGCACATTCTAATACTGCAGAAAACTGAGGAAATCCTACTCCTGCTACCACACGTGTTGTACAAATAGACCCTGGTCCTATTCCTACTTTTACAGCATCGGCTCCTGCTTCTACAAGATATTTTGCTGCATCACCAGTAGCAATGTTTCCTACTACACAATCCAGATTTGGATAGGCTGCTTTGACAGCTTTAAGCACCGTTACCACCCCTTTTGTATGTCCGTGTGCTGTATCAATGACAATAGCATCTACTCCTGCTTTTACTAGAGCACCAGCACGTTCTACCGCATCTCCTGTCACTCCTATAGCCGCAGCTACACGCAAACGTCCAAAAGAATCTTTATTGGCATTTGGTTTAAGTGTCAGTTTTGTAATATCTCTGAATGTGATAAGTCCTACCAAGGTATTGTCATCTGTGACAACGGGTAATTTTTCTATTTTATGATCTTGTAAAATCTCTTCGGCTTGTGCGAGTGATGTTCCTTCTTCTGCAGTGACTAGGTTTTCAGAAGTCATGACTTCTGAAACTGGGCGATCATTATTTTTCTCAAAACGAAGATCTCTATTGGTCACTATTCCTAATAATTTTCCAGCATCATCTACAATAGGAATCCCTCCAATGCTATGCTCACGCATGGCGTTTTTTGCATCTGAAACGATCGAACTTAATGGCAATGTCACTGGATCAATAATCATCCCGCTTTCTGCACGTTTTACTTTACGCACTTTCATCGCCTGTCGCTCTATAGTCATATTTTTATGAAGTACACCAATACCACCTTCCTGAGCAATAGAAATTGCCATACGACTTTCTGTAACCGTATCCATCGCAGCAGATATAATAGGTACATTAAGTGTAATATTTCGGGTAAATTTTGATTGGATACTTACTTCTCTTGGGAGTACTTCAGAAAAAGCTGGAACTAGAAGTACGTCATCGTATGTGAGTCCTTCTCCTAAGATTTTGTTCTCGTGTGCAGTCATTGCAATTATGTTTTATAGTTCGCTATTTTGGTATGCTTTCGCGAAAGCGTAAAAACTAAAAAAAGCCTTTACTAGTTAACATTTAATTGCGTGCAAAGATACGTATAAAAAGAAGACTTCTTACAAAGTCAACCTAATTCTTACGAGGCGTCAATCCTTTAGGGGCAAATGCCTTTTCTTCGTCATACGCTAGTTGGTATGTATCCAGTAAAACGATCAAAACAAGTATCATTATAATAACTTCAACATGTGAGTGGTCATTTTGAACGAAGGAGCTCTTCTTTCTCAAGCACAAAACAATCAACTACAAATCAATACATTAACCCAATATTCTTCTCTAAAAAGGATAGCCAAGATTACCTAAATGCTAATTATTTATATTTAGTCTAAATAAACTTTGTAGTTTACCTGAGCACCTTTATATTTGCGTTCTTATTTATAATTAATCTTAATAAAAATAAAATGCGCTACCAATTAACCAAAGTATTCGTGCTATGTTTTATAGCACTTGCAATCATCAATTGTTCTGATGATGACAATGGAGGAACAATTATCCCAACTACTATAGACAGAACAGCTGTAATGACTACATATGCAGATCTTGTTCTTGCAAATTATCAATCTGCTCTTGCAGATGCACAAACTTTAGAAAGTACATTACAATCATTTGTAGATGCTCCATCACAAACTACATTTGATGCTGCAAAAGCATCGTGGCTTACAGCAAGAGAGAGTTATGGAACGAGTGAGGCTTTCCGTTTTGCAAATGGACCTATAGATACTGGTGCTACTGAAGATATTGAAGGTTATTTAAACTCATGGCCTATGGATGAGGCTTTTGTAGATTATGTAGCTGGTGATGCCAATGCAGGAATTATAAACAATCCAACGTTATTCCCTACGATAAGTAAAACGATACTTGTAGGTGAAAATGGAAATGGAGGAGAAGAAAAAGTATCTATTGGATACCATGCTATTGAGTTCTTATTATGGGGACAAGACAATACAGACCCAACAGAATCGCAAGCAGGACTTCGTGAATTTACAGACTTTGTAGATGGCGGAACGAATGCGAACCAAGATAGACGTCGTGCTTATTTAATGGTTGTTGCCGATCTTATTACTGATCATTTACAAGTGATGATTGATGAATGGAATGGTACTTACAGAGCAACATTTTTAGCTTCTAGTGAAGCGGCAGCACTGACAGATATGATTAATAGTATTTCTGAATTATCGCGTAGTGAACTTGCTATAGAACGTATGGCAGTAGCGCTTCAAAATCAAGATCAGGAAGATGAACATTCTTGTTTTAGTGACAACACACACCGTGATATTCGTTTAAATCTTCAAGGAGTTGCTAATGTATACAGAGGTTCTTTTACAGGAGTTACAGGCCCTTCTATTGAAGATATTGTTGCTGAGGCGGATGCTGCTTTAGCTGCAGAATTAGCTGCACTTCTTACGACAGCAATTAGTACGGTAAATGATACAGCTATCCCATTTGATCTTGCTATTGTAGGAGGGGTGACGAGCACAGAAGGAGTCAAAGTACAAGCAGCCGTAGAGGCACTTGTTGCTTTTGGTGATAAGCTTTTAGAAGCAAAGACTGCTTTAGGGATTTAGAATTATTCACTTTATATACCTAAATAATCCAAATCTGAACTCCTATGGAGTTCGGATTTGGTGGTTTAAAAAACTATGAGAAAAAGAAATCTATTTTACGTCATCGTATGTCTATCACTTACGCTTTTAGTAAGCTGTTCTCAAGATGATGATTCGAGCTACACATTAACTCCAGAAGAAGGCGAAGAGCTTTCTGGAGGTGATGTTACATCCTTCAATTTTTCTGTGGAGGCTTTTGGTTTTGCAGCACCGGATCTTACGTTTGATGAACGTATCACTTTTGGTGTAGGAAACTCTTTATTTAATCAAAGTTGGGTAACGGCACCTGCCAGTACCACAGCTCGAGATGGTTTAGGTCCTCTTTTTAACTCTCGTAATTGCTCTGCTTGTCATTTCAAAGATGGACGCGGACGACCGCCTACATTTGATGGCGAACTAGATACTGGGCTTCTTGTAAGATTAAGTATTCCTGGTACTGCTCCTGACGGGAGTAATTTAGGGCATCCTGTTTATGGAGGACAGTTTCAAGATAACGCGATTCTAACGGTAGATAATGAAGGAATTTTAATTGTAAGTTACGAAGATATCACTATTACATATCCTGATGGCAATCAAGCATTTTTACAAAAACCAACCTACTCTTTTACAAACCTCAATTATGGGCCTTTAGACAATGTTCAAACGTCACCGCGTGTTGCACAACAAATGATAGGATTAGGATTACTAGATGCTATTCCCGAATCTACATTAATGACATTAGCTGATCCATCAGATATAGACAATGATGGGATTTCTGGACGTCCTAACATGGTATTTGATGTAGAAAGTAATACTCAAAAAGTAGGTCGTTATGGCTGGAAAGCCAATCAACCGACTATAAAACAACAAGTAGCTGCCGCTTTTTCTGGTGATTTAGGAATCACATCTCCTATTTTTCCAGAGGAAAATTGCCCTTCAGGTATTGATTGTACTACCATTCCTAATGGAGGTTCTCCAGAGATTAGTGAAGAAAACTTGAATAACGTGACCTTCTACTCTTCTACGCTTTCAGTTCCTGCTAGACGTGATGTAGATGATGATGAAGTATTACGCGGAAAACAGCTTTTTACTGAAATTAATTGTGCCGCATGTCACACTCCTAAAATTGAAACAGGTGCACATCCTATTGCAGTACTTGCCAACCAAACCATACGACCGTACACCGATCTCTTACTACATGATATGGGTGAGGATCTAGCCGACAATACACCGGATTTTGATGCTACTGGAAAGGAATGGCGTACACAACCGCTTTGGGGCATTGGTTTGATAGAAACCGTAAATGATCATACCAACCTCTTACATGACGGTCGTGCTAGAAACATAGAAGAAGCAATCCTTTGGCATGGTGGAGAAGCAACGACTTCAAAAAATGATTTTATGAGCTTATCTATTTCAGAACGTCAACAACTTATCACTTTTATAAACTCCCTATAAATGAAAAAAATATATCCTTTTTTATTCCTACTCCTCAGTATTATTGTGAGTTGTAATGATGACGAATCAAACCCACAAGCATCTATTGAAGTGGGTCGTATCATGCAGATCAACACGTTGTATGACACCATCATTTTTCCGTTGCAAGACACCCATATTAATGCTACTCAAAATCTTATCACAGCTACCCAATCTTTTACGGATACACCCTCTGAAACGTCATTAACAGAGCTTAGAGAAGCGTGGGTCATTTCTTTTACAACTTGGAAGGAATTAGAGATGTATAATTTTGGCCCCTCTCAAATTAATTTTATTCATAATCGCATTCACAATTGGCCTGTAAACACAGAGGATATAGAAAGTGCAATTGCGAGTACAGATCAGATAGACACCAATTATATTAATGGGTTAGGATCGCCTTTAAAAGGCTATGGCGCTATCGAATATGTGTTATTCCAGGAAGATCTTTCTACTACACTATCGCAATTTACAACAGCTATTAATGCGTCACAGAGGAGAGAGTATGTACTAGCACTTGTAATTAATCTTGAAGAACAGGCAGAAATCTTAAAAGATACTTGGGTTTCTTTTGAGTCTGAATTTAAATCTGATTTAACGACGAGTGTTTCTGGAAGTCAAAATAAAGTAATCAATGCACTTATTGCACATGTCGAGTTTATAAAAAACACGAAGATAGAAGATGTTCTTAATGCAAATCCTGCAGATGTTGAATTACTAGAAGCGTATTACAGCGAGCAATCAAAAGAAGCAATCGTTAGTAACCTTAAAAGCATCAGAGCTACCTATACTGGAGATCGTATGGGAACAAATGGGTTCGGCATAGAAGAATACCTCACCGAAACACTTCAGAATAGTGAATTAAATACAGAGATCTTAAATGCTATCAATACAGCAGAAACTACACTTTCTGAAATTTCTGGATCCCTAGAAGATGCGGTGATCTCTAACCCTACTCAAGTAAAAAACTTACAAAACAGTTTCAGTACTTTAATTACTTTATTTAAAGCAGACCTTGCAAGCGCTGCAAATATCATTGTGACCTTTAGTGATAATGATGGTGATTAATTGTTGCTCAATTTCAAGGAACATCGTGATGCAAAAGCTTATCTTGAACTTGTCGAAATTCGAACCTGCCTATCGGCAGGCAGGAGCGTATAAAGACAGATAATACACCTTATCTTAATTCAATCTAAATTCAAATACCTCTATAACAACTATTTATATTGTTTCTAAAACCATTCATTTCTATATTTAAGTAATTAATACTTAAAAAAAAGAATTATGGCTATACGACTCGCACACAATTGTAGTAATTGTGATCAATTAAAAGAAGGAAATCTTTGCGCAAAGCACAATGTTCAAGTAAGTACACATTATACATGCGATAGCTTTGAAATGAAGGCATTACTTAAGGATGAACGTAATTGTGTTACGTGTTCTCGTTAT
>JBLHOX010000218.1:0-5751 GCA_047623725.1 Dokdonia sp.
ACCGGTATATTTTTTAGTTCGGACATATTCTGTTATTTCAGGAGTAAATAGCGTATCTACTTTTCGTAGTTTTGAAATGTCTTTTTTTGTCCAGATACCCGCTTGTATTCCGGCTAGAAATGCAGCGCCAAGTGCCGTTACTTCAAGCATTTTAGGACGATCTACTTCTACGTTAAGAATATCAGACTGGAACTGCATGAGGTAATTATTTGACGTAGCCCCTCCATCTACTTTAAGAGATTTCATTTGCTTACCACTGTCTTCTACCATCGCTTCTAGCACATCTCTAGATTGATAAGCAAGTGCATCTATAGTTGCTTTTATGATTTCGTTTTTGCCAGAATCTAAAGTGAGTCCATAAATGGCTCCTTTTGCTTTCATATCCCAATGAGGCGCGCCAAGACCAGCAAATGCAGGTACTACATACAAATCATCAGCTGTTGTTGTTGCTTCACAAATAGCTTCAGTATCTTTTGCATGATCTATCACCTGAAGCTTATCTCGTAGCCATTGTACAGAGGCTCCTGCCACAAAAACACTTCCTTCTAAGGCGTATTTTATAGTGTCAGTTTCAAGACTTGCGCAGAGTGTGGTTAATAATCCATTTTTGGAGAGATATGGTTTTTTACCTGTATTCATGAGCATAAAACAACCTGTTCCGTAGGTGTTTTTTGCCATTCCAGACTTATAGCCTCCTTGTCCAAATAACGACGCCTGTTGGTCACCAGCGACTCCGTATATCGGAATTTGATGTCCTTTGTAGGTAAAATTCCCAAAGTCTGATGAAGAGTGCTGTACTTTAGGAAGCATCGCTTTGGGGATTTGTAATGCTTCTAGCATTGTTGAATCCCAATCTAGTTCTAAAATATTATAAAGTAAGGTGCGTGAGGCATTAGAGTGATCTGTGAGATGGTATTTTCCTTGAGTAAATTTCCATATAAGCCAACTATCTATGGTTCCAAATAAAAGGTCTCCCTTCTCCGCTTTTTCTTGTGCCCCTTCTACATGATCAAGAATCCATCGTGCTTTTGTGCCTGAGAAATAAGAATCAATCACAAGCCCTGTGTTTTTAGCTACATATTCTTCGAGCCCTTGCGCTTTTAATTGTTCGCATATTCCAGAAGTACGTTTGTCTAACCATACAATCGCATTGTAAATAGGTTTACCTGTAGCTTTATCCCACACAACAGTGGTCTCTCGTTGATTGGTAATACCAATAGCTGCAATTTGATCAATGGTGATTGCTGATTTTTCTATAACTTCTTCAAATACTTCTTGTTGATGCGTTACAATCTCAATAGGATCATGTTCTACCCATCCAGGTTTTGGGTACTGTTGTGTGAGTTCTTTTTGAGCAATACTACATATTTTTCCTTTTTTGTCAAAAATAATAGCGCGTGTACTCGTCGTACCTTGATCAAAAGCGATGATATATTCTTTACTCATAAATTTGTATGCTAGAAGACTTTTTCCTTTTTAAAGATAAGTATTCTTATACAGATTTTAAGCGTCTTATTCATCTGAGAAGAGAGCTATTTATTAAAGTATCTATTTTTGTAATTTTCAAAAAAATCTTTACTAATTGCTCTTATAGAATTATATGCTTTTAGAATTATTTATGTGGTTCTTTTACTTATATTTACTCCAAAATGGGTCATTAACTCAGTTGGTTCAGAGTGTTACCTTGACAGGGTAGAAGTCACTGGTTCGAATCCAGTATGACCCACAATTAGTTTATAAGTTCTAAAACACGTTCCATTGCCATGCCTCTTGATCCTTTAATTAGGATGGTTGTATCTGATGGGATATTTCTTTTATATGCTTTCGCGAAAGCGTTATAGGTTTCAAAAACATCATGTTCATTCTGCTTTGGAGTTGAAATGCCGAAGGTGGGACCTACAGCATATACTTGATCAATAGTAAGTGAATGTGCGTATTCAAGAATATGTTGATGTTCTTCTTTAGTCGTTTTTCCAATTTCAAACATGTCTCCTAAAAAGGCTATTTTATGCTGTGAAGATTGTTTGCTCAAGTTGTCTAGAGCGGCTTCCATACTTGTAGGATTCGCATTGTAGGCATCTAGAATAATAGTGATGTTATTTTCTTTTTTTATGATTTGAGATCTGTTATTAGCAGGAATGTAGTTCTCTATGCCTTTTTTTATGGCTTGAGGATCTACAGAAAAATAGCATCCTATAGCAATAGCTGCTGCAATATTTAGGGCGTTGTAAGCTCCTGTGAGTTGGGTTTGTATGGTGAGGTCATTAAAATCGATGTGTACAAACGGAGTTGCTTCTTTAAACGCAATGTTATAATCTGCATTAGAAGGAGCAAATGTTTTGACTTGTAATCCAGAAGATTGTCTTATTTGTATAGGATCTTCTTTATTTACAAAAGCAATCCCGTTGGTTTTGTACATATATTTATAGAGTTCGCTTTTTCCTTTAATGACGCCTTCTATACCTCCAAAGCCTTCTAAATGGGCTTTTCCAAAATTAGTGATATAGCCAAAGTTTGGTTTTGCAATTTTACTCAAAGCTGCAATCTCTCCTTGGTGATTTGCTCCCATTTCAACAATGCCTATTTCTGTGTCTTTGGTCATAGATAATAACGTAAGAGGGACGCCTATATGATTGTTGAGGTTTCCAATGGTGGCCGTAGTCGTGTATTTTTGAGATAGCACACTGTTGATGAGTTCTTTTGTTGTTGTTTTTCCATTGCTACCAGTAAGCCCAATGATAGGGATGTCTAAAAAATCTCTATGGTAGGTTGCAAGCTCTTGAAGTGTTTGTAATACATCTTCAACCAAAATCATATTGCTTATATCGCCTTGTTCTTCATCAATAATAACGTGTGATGCTCCTTGGTCTGATGCTTTTTTTGCAAAATTATTTCCGTTAAAATTATCTCCTTTTAAGGCAAAATATAATTGACCTTTTTTTAATTTTCGTGTGTCTGTACATATTCCTGTACTTTCCAAAAAGAGAAGGTGTAATTGTTCTGTACTCATACTATATGGTATTAAAAAAGCCCTACAAGAGGGCTTTTTTAAATTATAATCGTTGCTAAATTTATCTAGCTCTTTTTCCGGTTTTTGATTTTGAACCTACACGTGACATTGCACATCTAAATCCGATATCATCTGTAGCCATTCCTTGTGGTAAGAAACGACGTTGAGCAGGGTCTAGCCAATATGCTCTATCTCTCCAAGATCCTCCTTTGTATACTCTAACTTCATCGTTAATAAGTGTTGTTCTGTTGTTAGAATCATCAAACTCACGTGTCTGTCCAGTACTATCAGTTGTTACTCTGTGTATAGGAGCATCATACATTAACTTTCCTTCACTTTCACTTGGATCTTCATCGTCATCAAAAGATTCAAAATAACGTGTAGATCGTCTATCACCATCTCTAAAGTTACGGTTGTCACTTTGAGAGAATTGTGTACGTAAATACGTTTCATCTTCGTCTACAGGAACCTGAAGTATTTCTCCTGGTAAATCTCTAGCAATTACTTTTCCATTTGCTAGTGTGTCATAAACAATAGAATCTACTGTTACAACTCTTACTTTTCCTTCTTCATCTATTGCATTTTTAGTATATACATTACCTCTGTAGTAGTTAAAGTCATTAAACTCGTCATCTACTATAGGGCGATATACATCGGCAACCCATTCAGAAACATTACCAGCCATATCGTATAAACCAAAACTATTAGGCTCATACATTTGAACTTCTGCCGTAATATCTGCATTATCATCAGACCATCCTGCAATTCCTCCGTAATCTCCATCAGCTTGCTTAAAGTTTGCTAAATGGTCACCACGTGTACGACGTGATGATGATCTTGTGTAAGATCCATTCCAAGGATATTTTTTACGTCCTCTGTATACATTATAGCTTCTTAATTCAGAAAGGCCTAATGCGGCATATTCCCATTCAGCCTCTGTTGGGAGTCTGTATTTTGGTAAAAGAATACCGTCCTTACGTTGTATAAAGATATTTGTACTATCATTTCTTTTCATTCTAGACTCACTAGCTCTACCACCTCTGGCAAGGCTATCGCTTCCTCCATAAGCTAGTGTAGGTGAGTTTAAATATGCTTCTGTATCAAAAGTAGAACCAGCATCTACATCATTACGCGCTCCACGAGCAGTAAATCCTTGCTCTTCAAGAATCAACTCATTAACACGGTTTGATCTCCAATCTGCAAATTCAACAGCTTGAAGCCAGCTTACACCTACAACAGGGTAACCAGCAAAGGCTGGGTGACGTAGGTAGTTTTCAGTCATTGTTTCATTAAAACCTAAACGGTTTCTCCAAACTAATGTATCTGGTAAAGCACCTATGTATATATTACGATAATTTTCATCTGTAGGAGGGAATACTTTCTTTAACCAATCTAAGTATTCTAAATACATAACATTGGTTACTTCAGTTTCATCCATGTAAAATGACTGTACATGCTGTTGATTTGGAGAATTATTCCAATCATGCATTACATCATCTTGAACTTTACCCATGGTAAAAGTTCCGCCTTCTACAAATACTAGACCAGGGCCTGTTGCCTGTTCTGTATAGTCTGTGTTGGCCTTAAAGCCTCCATCTTTTCCATCAACTTTCCATCCAGTACCTCGAGAACTGTCTTTGTAGTTATTTGATTTGCTACAACTAGCAACTGTGAGGGAAACAGCGGCAAGAGCAAAGATTTTTAGAGCAAGATTTAATTTCATTGGTTTTTGCTTAAGTAGATTTGGGATCGCAATATAACAATTAACACGAAAATTACAATATTAATTTATTAAAAGCGCTCATCAAATTTAATTTTAGTGGTTTTAGTCAACCCATTAGTAACGTAGGTATTTATTCTTTATTATTGTAATCAATAAAAAATAATCAAATATCACCTTTAATTGATACTATTGATTAGCATTTGTCGTTACGATATATGATGAAAATACTCTCCTCTATATTTATATTTCTTATTTGTGCTCTTGGTTTTTCCCAAGAAACACGTCTATCGTTAGATTGGGAAGAAATAATTAAAGATACTAGCGCTCCATTAAGTAGCTCGTTACAGCTTTCTCAAAATGAAGAAGGTTTGTGGATGTATATGTCGCAGTGGGGTGTTAATCAGCCTATTTTGGAAAATAGTGTTCAGCTTGAAAATGTGGTGTATGAGACTATTCCAACTTCTCAGTTGTCGAAACTCAATAAAAATAAGATTGAATCAGATCTCTCGTATACATTACAAACCGGGCAAGCTAGAGATAAATACTATGCGATTTTAAATGTGACACCTTTTGTTGTTGTAAATGGACAGTACAAACGTATTAAAAGTGCTGAGGTTTCATACGCTTTCGCGAAAGCGTCCAATGCAAGATCCTCTATAGCCATCACAAATTCAATTTTAGCAACAGGTGATTACTATAAATTTTATGTAGAAGGAACAGGTGTGCATCAAATCACACGTAATTTTCTTCAAAGCATGGGGATGTCATTAGATGGTATAGATCCACAAACTATAAAAGTATATGGTCTGGGTGGTTCTCCATTACCTCTAAGAAATAGTGAAAATGAAGACTCTGTATTTGATTTGAGAGAGATTCCTATACAGGTGGTAGGAGAAGGAGATGGCGCATTTAGCGGTAATGATCATGTGCTCTTTTTTGGAGAAAGTTCTCGAAAGTTTCATCAAGAGTTAAATACCAATGTCAATCCATATTCAGATAGATCTTATTATTATATTAC
>JBLHOX010000219.1:0-5750 GCA_047623725.1 Dokdonia sp.
CTTAAAATACTTTCTAGAGTAACAGCTCCCACGACAGGAGCTATTAGAACAGCTGGGCGTATTGCAAGTTTACTAGAAGTAGGAACAGGGATGCATCCCGAACTTACAGGAAGAGAGAATATCTTTTTAAATGGAGCTATTCTCGGAATGACAAAGGCTGAAATCAGAAGTAAAATAGATGAGATTATAGAGTTTTCTGGATGTGAGATGTATATTGACACCCCTGTAAAACGGTACTCAAGCGGAATGCGAGTACGATTAGGCTTTGCCGTAGCAGCATTTTTGGAACCTGATATTTTGGTAGTAGATGAGGTGCTCGCTGTAGGTGATGCCGAATTCCAAAAGAAAGCCATTGGGAAGATGCAGGATATCTCTAGCGAAGGAGGAAGAACTGTATTATTTGTAAGTCACAATATGGCGGCAGTCCGAGATTTATGTACACGTGTTATTGTATTAGAAAATGGAGGATTGATTTTTGACGGTGAAACAAATGAAGGGGTAAATAAATATTTAAATGCAAATAAAGTTTCTACAGGAAGTGTAGTATTCCAAGACAACAAGGAAATATTTAAAGCGGTTTTTAAAAATTTTGAAATTTTAAATTTAAAAGGTGATTTGACTTCAAAATATAACTCTGGACAAAAAATGTGTTTCAGAATCCATATTGAAATTAAATCGAAAATAAGGAATCCTATTTTTAGTCTTAGGTTGAGCAATTTTAGTAATGTAAATATTATTACTTGGAGAAGTAATGATTATCTAGAAGAACCTCTTCCCAAAAATTGTGACCAAAACCTAACCATAGATATAAGAACTAGAGATTTATTTCTACTAGATGGTATATATACATTATCCATGAGTTTCCTTGATGGTAAAGAGTTATTAGATTTTCATGAAAAGTTTATAAATTTTGAAATCCTTCCAGATAAGCCTAGTGAAGAATTTTATTCTATTACAAAAGCAAAAACATCTAATAGTATTTTGTTTTCAATAGGAGATTGGACTGTGAATAAGGACTCTCACAATAATTAAATAATATGAAGGATTATAAAAAATTATTTACAGCAGAGAAGAAGGTGTTTTGGAAAGAAAATCCAATACATGGTGATATTGATATTTCTATAGAGGGAATAGCACCGTTCAAAATGCATTGTAAAAATGATGATACTGTTGTTAAAGAATTATACTGGACAGCATTTAAAGGGTGGGAGTTTACAAGCTTGACACTCTGGAATAATTTATTAGATACTATAGAAAAAGGAATTGCCCTTGATGTTGGGACCTATTCTGGAATTTATTCTTTAATCGCAGCACAAAAATCTCCTGTAGAACACGTATACGCTTTTGATATTCAAGATAAATGTATTGATCGTACAGAAGCTAACTTTACATTGAATAACATTCCAAATGCAAGTGTTATTAAAGCTGCTTGTTCAAATGAAAATGGAGAGGCGGTATTTCATTATTATGAAGAAGAAGGTATCATAAGTTCTGTAGCAGGTATTGTATCTAAGGAGATGAATAACCTCTCTACAACTGTAAAGTCAATTAGGCTTGATGATTGGTATCAAGACTTAGATTCAAAAACACCGATCTCTTTACTTAAAATGGATGTAGAAGGTGCAGAACAACTTACCCTAAAAGGGATGACGTCTATCTTAAAGGAATCTAGTCCAAATGTGCTTATAGAGATTAATGATCACACCGACTTAAAAGCGGTAAAAAAACTGTTTCCAAAAGGATATCATGTGTTTGATATAAATGAAGAGGAACTCGTTATTAAAAAACTTAACTTCTTTAATAAACCAACGAAATTCAGAAATTATTTATTTACTAAGTTGAACACTGATAGCCTGTCAAAAATATTTTCAGGAACGATTGTTAAATAATTCAGATATGAAGGTCTGCATAGTCTCAGGTAGATATCCAGCAACAGATTTTGATTCTGCAATAAACCATAAGGTGTACGCAGATCGACACGGGTATGCCTATGCACATTGTAATTGGCCTACAAAAGAACAAAACAGGTATTTAAACAAGATGCATTATATACGTATGTATATAGATGTGTATGATTATATTATATGGATAGATGATGATGCTTTTTTCTTTGATTTTGAAAAAGATATTATGGAGTATGCTCCATCTGGAGACGCATTTCTTTCTATATGTGAAAGCCCTTCTTTTAAACCTTTAAAAACGTTTTTTAGTTCCGGACAGTTTATTCTCAAATCTTCAAAAGAATCTAAAGCATTCCTAGATCAAGTTATTCAACAGGATCTGAATGTCGTAAAATCATGGTGGACAGAAGATTTAGGGTATTTCTCAAAGGGTGACCAGGATGCCATGATTTACTTGCTTAAAACAAATCCTGAGTTTAAAAATGCATCGGAATTATACGATTATACATTGTTTAATAGCAGACCGGAGAATTTATTTGGAACAGATTCTCATGCTCCAATGATATTACATTTTACAGGTAAGGTTGAAACGAAGATGGCTAACTATAATAAAGTTCAGAAAGAACTTAATTTACATAGTTCATTAGTTCCTAAATTACTATTGGAAGAATATAATATTCAATACCATACGGCACCTCAAAAGAAAAGTATTAAGAAGAAAATAAAAGACAAATTACGTTGGTTAAAACCCTAAAAAAATACACCATTGATCTTTTGCCAGAAGACTTAAGATTACACTTAAATACATATGCGTATGTTTTTAACCCTAGTGTGGTGTCTCATCAAGGGGGGTATCTAATGTCAATTAGAATACATGATCCTGAAAGCAATACAATACTAGCGTATTTGTATACTTGGACTGATGACACAGAGTATACGCGCTGTAATCTTTCTGAATATTTTAAAGAGATAGAAGGGATTCAAAAGGTAGCAGATCCTAAGCTTTTTATGATGGGAGACCAGGTTTGGGGAACCTTTAATACAGGCTATGTAAAAAAAGAGAATAATCAATTGGTTCTTTTTAAAATAAAAAATACAGCCATTGATGCCTATTTTTATTGTCATTATAAAAACAGATCACAAATAGAGAAGAATTGGGCGTTTTTTATAAAAGATGACAAAATACATGCGCTGTATGGACTAGGAAATACAAGAGTTCTAAAACAGCATACGATTGAAAATAAAACGATTTCTTTTGAAGATTACATACGAGAAGATAATCCCCCCTTTGAAGGATATACCATAGGCACTCCGTTAGTAAAGCTTACAGAAGAGTCTTATGGCTTTATAGGTCATAAAAAGATAGTAGTCAAAGGGAAACGTATGTATTTAGGTAAAGCATTTAAATTTTCTCCATCAAATACGTACGAGATAGAAATGACATCAAAATTTCTTATTCACTCGTTTAAATCACTTAAAGGTGATTCTTTTAAATTTAATAAGAACCTTATCTCGTGTAGCTATTTCTCAGGAATGACAAAACGAAATGATGAGGTGTTAATCTCGTATGGGATTAATGATATAGATTGGAATATTATTTCAATAAAATCAAACAAATTATGGGCGTAAAAACATATTATTGGAATACTCGTAAAGTATCAGCAATTCGCTTTTTGATAGACAAGTATAGACATCCCGAAAAGAAAGTATTCAGATATGGTAATGCAGGCGATATCTTTAATATTGACCTTATAAAATATCTATATAAAGATAATCCTGTTCTTACAACCACAGCAGACAATCGCATATTGATAGTGGGCTCTGTATTGAGAGTTCTAGAAGAAGGCGATATTGTAAATGGAATAGGTTGGAAAGGTGATGATCTGTCTATAAAAGAAAAAGAAATAGCAGGCGCAAAGGTTTTTGGGGTAAGAGGGCCATTAACACGAAGCATCTTTGAGAAATACGGCGCAGATCTAACAGACTTAAAATTTGAATTAGATCCTGGCTTACTCATCAAACAAGTCTATAATTTAGACCTTAAAAAAAGTAGCGAAGATCAAGTTATTTTTATTCCTCACTATAGAGATTTATGGGTCTATAAAGATCAATATCCAGACGGAATTAAAGTGATAAATATTGATAATAAACCACAGACCATTGCAAAGGAAATTCTAAAATCCAAGGTAGTGTATGCCTCTTCATTACACGGGATTATTTTTGCACATGCCTTGAAGAAACCATGTGTATTTGTAGCACCGCAATCTGAAGAGCCTATTTTTAAATATAGAGATTATTACTTGTCAGTAGGGTTTGATATGCCAGAACCACTAAAAGACATTCACGCGATTAACTTTTTAACAGATATAGCGACGCTTCCAGAAAGAGACTTTACAATGGATGATTTTTATTTTCCAGATTATGAGTACCTTAAAAAATCTAATATTATTAAATAATGATACGATTTTAATAATAGGAAGCTTATTGCTATGAAAGTATTCAGTCCAACTCCTAAAGCTGCAAATTCATTTTTTGATGAAATTACATTTCATTCTAAAAATGAGTTTATACATGGAGATTTTGAAGCCTATACGTCTAGTTATAAGGTCGTTCTTCTTCAATGGCCAGAACAAATTTTTGGATGGAAAGAACCCTCAGACGATCAACTAGAGTACCTTTCTCAAGAAATTCAAAAATGGAAGAAATCTTCAAAAATCATCTATATAGTTCATAATAAAAAGCCACATCTTGGAATGACACAACAATTCCAAAAACTATATGATCTCGTAGAAGGTGCTAGTGATGTGATGTTACATTTTGGACAGTATAGTAAAGATTATTATCAGGAAAAATATAAAAATAAAACCCATAGCATACTCAAGCATCCACTCTATAGACGTTCTTTTTCTACCCATGATAAGGCAGAAGCTAGAGAAAAACTAGGAATTCAAGAAGACCGGGAAGTTGTGATTGCACCCGGTAAAATCCGAACGCTCAAGGAGAGAAATTTTATTTTAAACGCTTTTCAAAAAATTAAAAATGAGAACAAAACATTGATTGCTCCTAATATGTTTTGGAAGGAATCAAAAATAGATTTTATAGGTCGTCACCGATTAAAAAAGGTAATAGATGTCAAAAAGCGTATTGAAAATAAGATTCATAGTCCCTATAAACCACCTACCTATATATTTAATTATAACTACACCCAAGCAGATAGGTTATCCTTGTTAATGGCTGCGGCAGATGTTGTTTTTTTACCTAGAATGAAGACACTTAATTCTGGAAATTTATACCTAGGACTTACCTTTAATAAAATAGTTGTAGGACCAGAAACAGGTAATATTACAGAAGAATTAAAAAAGAGCAATTTCCCAATTTTTCAACCTGAAAATGTAGATTCTGTGGTCTCAGCAATAGAGAAAGGATTGGCGCTTACGCATCAAGTAGAAGCGGTGTATAATGCTATAGATTTACAGGAATATGAACCTACGACGATCGCAAGAGAATTAGATCAAATCCTTCAAAATATCACGGTATGATGGACGTAAAGATCTCCATAATTATTCCTGCATATAATCGAGAAGCCATTATAGGGGAGACGCTTCGATCTATTCAAAAGCAAACGTTTACAAATTGGGAATGCATTGTGGTAGATGACGGATCTTCTGATGCTACTTTTCAGGTGGTAACCGCTTTCGCGAAAGCGGACTCAAGAATAAAACTACATAAACGACCAGAACAGCTTCTTAAAGGAGCAAATGCGTGTCGTAATTATGGTTTTGAAATGAGTGAAGGTGCTTACGTTAATTGGTTTGATAGCGACGATTTGATGCTAGAGACACACTTGGA
>JBLHOX010000220.1:0-5722 GCA_047623725.1 Dokdonia sp.
CCTTTACCTCTTCCACCAGTCCATTTTCAATCATAAGATCAACACGTCTGTTTATCCGATCATAGATCACAGCTCTATCTGCCGAAAGTCCAATTTTTATCGTTTCAAATGGGCGTGTAGGTCTGGGTTTATCTAGAAAAGAAGAAAAAGGTTCTCCTGAAGAAAGGCATACTTCCAAAGCCCGCGTCACTCGTTGATGATTTTGAATGTCAACACGCTCATAATATACAGGATCTTTTTCTTTAAGAAGCTCTTGTAATGCTTCAACGCCTTTTGTAGTATATAGTTCGTTGAGTTGTTCTCTAATGCCAGGTGTTACGTCAGGAAAATAATCTAGTCCGCGTATCACAGCATCTACATACATTCCAGATCCACCGACCATCGTTACATACGGATTTTTTTGGTGTAGTGTTTCTAATAAGGATATGGCTTCTCTTTCAAAATGTCCAACACTATAGGTATCTTCTATAGAGATATGTTGAATACAGTGGTGTGTTGCAGCGTCAAGCTCATCAGGATCGGGAACCGCAGTACCAATAGTCATTTCTTTATAAAACTGACGTGAGTCTGCAGAGATGATTTCTGTTTGAAAATGTTGTGCTATTTTAATGGATAATGCTGTTTTACCTATTGCTGTAGGTCCTACAACAGCAAAGAGGTACTTAGTCATCGTGTAAGGAATAACCACAGTTGTCGCAAAACTTAGCATCATCATCATGTTTATCGTGATTGCAGTTTGCGCAAGACTGTGTATTGGTGTGTGTATGTTTATTGGGATCTGTATCTTCTAAGGCACTCTTAGTATACTCTGCACTTACAATACCTGTAGGTACTGCAATAATACCATACCCCATAATCATAATAATAGAAGCTAGAAATTGTCCAAAGGGAGTAATAGGGGCAATGTCACCATAACCTACCGTCGTTAATGTAACAATAGACCAGTAGATACTTACTGGGATATTTCTAAAACCGCCTTCTTCTCCTTCAACTAAGTACATCAATGTACCTGATATGATACAAATAATAAGAACGGTAAATAAGAAGATGCTTATTTTAGTTCTACTATCCACAAGGGCTTTGGTCAATTTATTAGACTCTCCTATATATCGAGTTACTTTTAAGATTCGAAAGACTCGTAATAAGCGAAGTGCTCTTACCGTAATCAAAGCGTTAGACCCTACAATAAAGAAAGATAGGTATAGCGGGATAGTAGACAGGAAATCAATAATTCCATAAAAACTAAAAATATACTTACTAGGTTTATTAACGGTAAGGATACGAGCAAAATATTCTAATGTAAAAAAGATGGTGATAATCCATTCTCCAGCATAGAATACCTTGTGATATTTTGCATCCAGATTATCAACGCTTTCCAGCATTACAAGGACAATGCTAGCAAGAATTAATATTAGGAGAATCACATCAAAGACACGACCTTGAGGAGTATCTGCCTCATAGATGATCTCGTGCATTTTGCGCTTCCAGCTTTTTATATGTTGATTTTCCAATAGTGTATTTTAAAAATATAAAAGTACTAAATACTTAGGGATTGGTAATCGTAGATAATGGAATGACCTTATGTGTCTTTTTTGTGCGTAAGTAACTTTGTATAATATGCTGTGCATCTCTATTGTTATCCATTTTTGTAATAATAGATTTTAAGATGTCAATATTGTTCAATTGGAAGTTTAAATTATAAAAACCAATACCTTGAAAGATTCCATCTTCTATAAGAACGACAGAGCGCTCATCTACATCACGTCCTTTATCGATCACAAGCATACTTTTGTTTTCGTAACTGTAGGTATTTATAAAGTTTTGAGCTCTTTTGTTATATACTTCTGGTGCTTCTTCATTTACACAGGCGCCTTCACATTTTTTAATTGTATATCCAAAACAATTGCCTTTAGAATTGGTAAGCCCAGTTTTGTTTTGACAAAGTGTATAGGTATCTGTAATACGGTCTAAATGTGACTTTGCAGATGCTATAGAACTATAAGTAGTGATGCCTTTTTTACGGCCATCTGCCTTTTCTGTTTTAAGGTTTATATAACCATCCTCATCTATAAAATGAGTGAGTTGAATTTTATATTTTGTTCTGCGTAATGCTCTGTTAAAAATAGGTTTGTTACGTTTTATTTCTTCATTTTCCTTTAGTAAGGCGATGAGTTCACTACCTGTTTCTTCATACGTAACAGCGACCACATCTTCTTGTATTTTCTTGCTTTTACGATTATCACTTGTAAAGTGTTGTGTGAGTCGTTTTTTTATGTTTTTGCTCTTTCCAATGTAGATTACAGTTCCGTTTACATTATGCATATAATAGACACCACAAACTGAAGGAACATCAAGGATGATGTCTTTGAGTTTTTTGTCCATGTTTTTTTTAGGAAAAGCGCGTACCGATTCTTGTATTATTTTTTTTTCAGTGTCTTTTGTGAGTAACATTTTAAAGAGCTTTACCGTAGCAATAGCATCACCACTAGCTCTATGTCTATCGGTCATGGGGATACCAAGAGCTCTGGTTAGTTTTCCCAAACTATAGCTTTTATGTCCCGGTAATAAATCTTGCGAAAGTGCTACCGTGCATAATGTCTTTCTTTCATAGGGATAGCCTAATCTGTCAAACTCCAAACTGAGAATACGGTAATCAAATTGTGCATTGTGCGCAACGATAATGCATCCTTCGGTAATTTCTATAATGCGTTTTGCTACTTCATAAAACTTAGGAGCAGTACGTAGCATTTGGTTATTAATACCTGTAAGATTCACCACAAAAGCTTGTATGGGGCGCTCAGGATTTACAAGGCTTATAAATTGATCTACAACAGTATGTCCATCAAATCTGTATATAGCAATCTCGGTAATACCTTCTTCGTTGTATTTACCGCCTGTCGTCTCTATGTCTAAAATCGCGTACATTCTTAATTCCCAGAAATAAGGAAATCTCTCATCATTTTAAAATTAATAATCTCAACATCATTGAGTAAATTGATGTTACATATAAAAGAGTATAAGATACTACTATTTTATAGATTTTGTTTGTATACATGTTAATTCTATTGATAATTTCTCACTCCAAAAATAGCGCTTCCTACACGTATCATCATGTTTCCATTTTCTATAGCGAGTTTGTAATCACCACTCATTCCTATGGAGAGGGTTGCGAGGTTTTTGCTTTCGCGAAAGCGTGTAAACAAACTTTCCACTAAGGTAGGCGTAGTAGTTGTACTTTAGAAGCATTTTTGTGTCTCTTCTTAAGAGAAATCGGTGTCTTTTTCTGGTGGAATATCAATAAATAGGTATCATTATTTACAGTGATTCTTCTAAAACCTTTTGTATTCAATGATTGCATTCTTACCTGTACTTATTGGTTTTAAGTATATTTAAAATCAAGCCAATTATTAATTATACCATTTAAAAAAAATGATTCTATTAGAATCACATATTATAAACCGTTTTATTAGGTCTAAACTCTTTTGCACGTTCTTTATCAGAAAGGGGTTCTCCAAAAGGAGTGTCAAATCGAGAAGGATATTCATATCGAGTAATACTTTCAAGTCTATCTTTTAAAGCAACAATACCAATACACGGGTTTTCAATTTGATCTAGCTCGATATAGAAATCATTCATAGCTTTTAAAATGCTAGCATCTGGATCTTCATATTGACTTCCCATTTTGTCATACACTTTATCTTCTACATAAGCATATGTCTTATAGAAATATTCTTTTAGTTTGGGATGCGATGGAACATGTTTAAAATGAATATGTGAATCTAAATCTTTCCTATAAAAATAATATTGAACAAGAAATTTTTCTGGGTTTTTCAATAGCCATGCACAAAGTTGTTTTTCTTCATTAAATAGTAAAAAAACATCATCAGCTATTTCTAATTTTGTAATAATGGAAGTGCTTTTTAAAAATTTCTTCCCATAACTTAAGATGGTATTTGTTTTCTTATTGTAATAGCGATACTTAAACGATTTTTGAAGTTTATGACCTTTACTCCATTTTTCTAATTTTAAATTTCCTTTAATAGTCTTAGCTTGATACGCTATTTTTTTATTTTTTGGTTTTTTTTCTTTAATACTATGTTTAAGCCGTATTGTTTTTAATATACAAGTTTTTTTATCAAAAACTAGAGAATCGTATTTCATCGTATGTATATAGAAAAAATCTCCGAAACATATATTCCCTAAACATATATTATAATCAGGATTAATTTCATCTCGTAGTTCTTGAAATGTATTTGAAGATGATACTGTTATTTCAAATTCCTCTATTTCATATCTAGGAATCACTTCTAGAGGTTGATCTTTTAGGATACTGACATAATTCTTTTTTCCTAATGAGTACATAATCAAAAATTTCTATAAATATAATTAATTGCTTATTCCCAAAGTAACTTTGCAGGACCAAAATATAGTATAGTCCCATCATCCTTTACTTTTCTAGGGATTTTTCCTTCCTCAATCATTTTACGTGTAACAGGTATGCCAGGATCTGTAGGAAGCCCTCCTAATATTCCCTTACCACTATCTCCTTTGACTCCTGCTTTCCCGTAGGCAGTAAAAGCATTTCCTCTACCACTTTTTGTAGCATATACTAAAACTATTGTTTCATCTTTATAGTAGTAATAGTATTTTTGATTTTTAGAAAAATAGATAGCCTCTGGATTTGATATAATATCAATAGCTATATTATCAGTAATTTTATGAGTAGAATATCCATGATAACTTTTAGGATTTTTAAAAACATCTAAACTTTTTACGTCATTAGAGATGTCAATAGCTCCTTGTTCTAATTTTATATTGGCTTCTGTTCTTTTTGTAATTCTTTTAATTTCCTTAGACCTTTTAGGGTTCTTAGTAGCTTCTTGTAAATCTTTTTTTGCTTTATTAAATACATCTTTAAAAGCCTTTACTTCTTCAGGAGATAAACTGTCAAAATCATCTATAATTTTTTCAGCTTTTACTTTACGTATAAACTGATCCATTTGAAGGACTCCTTTTCGTACGGCATAATATGCAGCAACAGTAATTCTGGCTGTAAATTGGTCCAAACCTAATGTAAGGTTTAGGTATGCATATTTTGGTTTTAAGAATTTTAGTACTTTCTTATATTCTTCATCAAGTCGTGCTTGCTTGATGATGTTTCTACGCATCCCTTCGGTAATCCCATCTAGTTTTGCAAGATTGCTGTCTAGTTGCGATAATGCTTTTTCTAACCCTATCGTCTTTTTTGAGGTTTCAAAAGTGTTACTCGCTGCTAAAAGCGGTTTTGCAATATTTTTTAAGGCGGCAGCATCGAGTAGAATTCCTATAATAGAAATAATGACCCACATAATAGACGGCGCATCTTTGGTTAACCCTATATTATAAGCAGCAGATTTGCCAGAATAATCTTTTATTTCTTCTATTGCAGTATAGATACCAATACCTGCAACGGCACCAGCTCCCAAAAGGGCTACAGTTCCTGTACCGTAGGTGAAAAGCCCGATCGCAATGGCGAGAACACCTAATGCAATACCATGAAGAGCTTTGTCAAAAGCTTTACTTGACATTTTATCCATGACGATACTGTATAGAACAGTACCTTCATAAACACCTTCTTCTTGAAGTACTTGTGCAATGATTTCTGGAAATTCAAAGACTGTATCACCTTCAAGCATATAATCACGTGATTTTTTAATATGATCACGTTGTTTTTTGATTTCAG
>JBLHOX010000221.1:0-5718 GCA_047623725.1 Dokdonia sp.
ATAGTGAGTTGGCTACTTAATTTATTTTGATGCGTCTGTAAGAAAACCTGATTAGGAAGTAACACGCGTATAAAATCTGCTTCATCTTGAAATTGTGATATCTCAAATTCCTCTAGTTGTTGTACACCATCGTTATTATAATCATTCCAGGTGTGCGTACCTTGACCTTCATCTACGGCAACAAACGTAAACTCTTGCTGTGGTTGTGTGCCGCTATTGGTTTCAAAAACAGTATTGAGTCTGATGATATCCTTAGCAAAACGCTGATCGTACAGTAATCGAGAGTTTAAGGAATTTTGAGTTTCGATCGATGCATCTTCAAAAGCCAATGTTCTATAATTGATAAAAAGCGATAGATTGGTTTTTTTGTTTTTTAATAATTGAGATTTTAAAAAATAGGTATTGGATGTATTCACACGATCTATCCTATTGGCACGTAAACTATCATTGACACGATACCGATACCCAGCTTCTACATACACATTTGTACTGTCACCTACCCCGACAGATCCTTCATATAATTGAAATCGCTGACTATCTGGAGTAATCGAGTCATTTACTTTGGCTATGCGTACATTGTCTTCTGTATAGAACTTTCCGCCTACCCACGCTTTTTTAAGATCATACACAGCGCTGCTGTACAATTTTGAAAAATTAGAAGTTACATTCAGATCATTGGTGTTTAGAACACTCGCATTTATACCTCCCTTTATTTTTTTTGAATCTATCCTACTTACCAATGAATGCCTAGTTCCAGAATACGAGGTATTAAAATCTAAGTTTTCAAAACTATAAAGTACAGATCCAAATTTGCTGTTTTGATATTGTAAACCTGTGGTTAAAAAACTTTGATTTCCTATGAGGATGAGTCCGTTGCCATTAGTGTTTTGAAGACCTGTGTCTAAATTCCAATCACGGTTAAACTCTACATTATATAACCCTTCTACATTCGTAAAATTTTCCTGTACATAATCCCACTTCCCAAAGGCTTCGAGGGTAGCCGTACTATCCTTTTTAAATACCTGTTGTTTTACATCTAAGTGAGTCGCAAACGCATTATTATCGGTATCATCTACTGTAGAAAATAAGTTCAGATCATTTCTACTCCCCGCAGCTTCAAAAGAAATATTCGTTTTTTCAGAAGGCGTATATGAGCCATTTACGATAGCCAGTTGTAATAAGGTAGGAGCAAAAAGTCTAATTTGAGGCTCGAAAGATCCTTGTTTGACACCATTTATGGGCGGCACATATTCAAATGTACGGCGTAATGTGTTGGTTGTGCTGAGTATATAATCTCCCTGATTAGGTCCCAAATTAGAAAATCGCACATTAAATAAGGTCTCTTCGGGATCATTACTAAATTCAAAAACGTCAACCCCGCCTATGGTGATTTGACGGTATAATACTTTGTTATCACTAAAGGTGTCTGGAACAGCACTAGGCGCTACCATTTGGTTAGGATCATCACCTGCATTCCCCAAAACAGCCACCTGATCTTCACTTAAGGTTTGCTGTAGCGGTTGGTTCTTGGCATCAGATTCTGAGTATACTTGTGCAGAAATTTTAAAGGTATCGCTTTCGCGAAAGCTTCCTCCACCATACGCCACAAAACGAGTAAAATTACGTTCACTAAACTGATAATCTACCGTAATACGCATCTCACTTGTGATAGGAAATGTAGCATTAAAACGAATTTCTCCCGCGTTATAATCAATGATATAATCCTTTGCTTCGCCACGTCCCAAAAGAATCCCGTTTACATACACGGCTTCACTCCCAGAAACAATTAAAACAAAGAGCTCCCCATTAGGACCTGTTAGTTTGTAGGGACCTTGATTTCCCTCTTCTCCAGTAAATACACTGGTGTTAAATACGCCACGCACTAAAGCGCCTGTCGCAAAAAGATTTGTTTTAGAATCTTCAGAGTGATTAATGTCCCCTTGCAAAGACAAGCCTTGTATTTTTTTGGTAAAATTTCCGTAATACGATTCGGTATTCTGAAGGTTAATATCTCCAGCTCGGATGTTCCAAGTATCACTAAAAAGCTCAATAAAGATTTGATCAAACTCATCTAGGTTTTGAGAGAATCCTCCTTCCTGACTAGGAATGTTAGCATCTTGAATGGATGCCCGTAAGGTAACTTTATCACTTAGTTTTCCGCTTAATTGTAAATCCAATTCAGAATTTACGGTACTGTTTTGATTGCTTCCTACGGTGACGCCACGTACAATGCTTCCGCTAGTATTGAGTCCGTTAAATGGTGTAAAGACACGTTTTTTTTGTTTATTTCTTAAGTTGGTGAGTCGATCTAGATTTCCCGAATTTGTGACAATACGTTTGGGGTCAAATTGAAAATACTTGCGCGTTAAAAACTTGGGATAAACTCTGTATGTAATGACTAAGGTGTCTGTGGGGATGGATTCTTTCGCTTTAAGCGAAAGCAAACTATTTGCATAATCAATCGTATATTTTGTGCTATCAAGTGTAGCCCCTTCTCGTGTTTTTATGGTAAACAAAGAAGGGTTTATGGATACAGAATCTAGTTGTATGGTATCTCGTACAGCAATTCTTTTGGTACGTACCTCTTGCGCTACGAGTGTAGCCGAACAGAAGAAGAATAACAAAAGGTAAAGGTTGCGCATTATAACTAGAACTCGCTTGGGCTAAAAATATTTTGTGCGTATTGCAAATCAAAGGTAAACTTTATAGCCTTTTTAACTTCTTATACTTACTACTTTTATAAATTAGCGTTTTAACATTTTTTATAGCTCATGAAAATCATTTCATATAACGTAAATGGCATCCGAGCCGCTCTTCGTAAAGGGTTTGATACTTGGTTGCAAGCAACAGATCCAGATGTTGTATTACTTCAAGAAACAAAAGCAACGGTAGATCAGGTGGATGTAGCCGTTTTTGAGGCATTAGGATATCATCACTATTGGTTTAGTGCTCAGAAAAAAGGATATAGTGGTGTTGCTGTTTTGACCAAAAAAAAACCGAACCATATTGAATACGGTACAGGCATCGAATCTATGGATTTTGAAGGTCGTAACATCCGGGTAGATTTTGACGACGTATCTGTTATGAGTTTGTATCTGCCTTCGGGAACCAATAGTGCTCGATTAGACCATAAGCTAGAATACATGGATTTGTTTCAAACCTATATAACCGATCTCACAAAAGAATATCCTAACCTTGTGATAGGTGGTGATTATAACATTTGTCACGAAGCGATAGATATACACGACCCAATACGCAATAAAAATACAAGTGGCTTCCTTCCTGTAGAAAGAGAATGGATTGGCAACTTTATGGAAAGTGGGTTTGTAGATTCCTTCCGTCATTTAAATAAAGAACCCGATAATTATACGTGGTGGAGTTATAGAGCAAATGCAAGAGCAAACAACAAAGGATGGCGTATTGATTACAACATGGTAAGCACCCCTTTAAAAGATAAGATTGCTAGAGCCATTATTTTAAAAGACGCCATGCATAGTGATCATTGTCCGCACATGGTCGAATTATCACTTCCATAATCTAAAAAAAAGAATAATCCAAAAAAATAAGAATACCCCATGATGAAGAAAGTCCTACTACTATGCCTTGCAGGAATTATGTTAAGTTCTTGTGTTTCAAAAAAAGTATTTGAAGACCTTGAGTCAAAATATGCAAGACTCAGAAAAGAAAACCGCACCCTTTCTAGTGATCTCGCTTCCGCGAAAAAAGATTTAGCCAAGATGACTAGTGACTATGAAGTTGCTTCTGAAGACCTTAATGCAACAAAATCTTCGCTGGCAGACTTTAAAAGCAAATATGAAAGTGCGGAAGCACAATTAACAGCTTTGCAAGCATCTTACGATGCTTTGGAAGCTAATAGTAGTGCCAGTATCGCAGCAAATTCTAAAAAGAATAGAGAATTACTTGCAGAGTTAGAAATAAAACAAGCCGCACTTACGGCAAATAAAGATGCGCTGGAGGTAGAGCGTAAACGATTGGAGCAACTCCAAAAGGACTTGGCAGATAGATCAAAACGTATCGATGAGTTAGAAGCTGTGATTGCTGCAAAAGACGCCAACTTACGTAACTTAAAAGAAGCCATTTCAAAAGCGCTTACAGATTTTGAAGGAAAAGGACTTACGGTAGAGCAAAGAGATGGGAAAGTATACGTTTCATTAGAAAACAAACTACTTTTTGATAGTGGTAGTTGGACCGTAGGAGCAAATGGTAGAACAGCTGTACAACAGCTAGGAAATGTTCTTGGAGACAACCCAGACATTGCCGTATTGATAGAAGGACATACAGATGATGTGCCTTATTCTGGTAGCGGTAATTTAAAAGGAAACTGGGATCTCTCTGCAAAAAGAGCTACGGCGATTGTAAATATTTTGAGAGAGAACACAGCGATAGATCCTAAAAATTTGACAGCAGCAGGACGTGGAGAATATGCTCCAGTCGCTCCTAATGATACAGCAGAAAACAAAGCAAAAAATAGACGTATAGAAGTGATTCTTACACCAAAACTAGATGAGGTAACGGCACTTTTAAAAGATATAGATTAAGAAAAAGAGATACCCGCTTTCGCGAAAGCAAAATAATAGCTATGAAATATACCCATTTACCCAATACAGATATTAAAGTCTCAAAAATCTGCCTAGGATCGATGACTTGGGGAGAACAAAATACCGAAACTCAAGGTCATACACAATTGGATTATGCCTTAGATCAAGGCGTAAATTTTATTGATACCGCAGAGTTGTATAGCGTTCCTGCACGTCTAGAAACCTATGGAAGTACAGAACGCATCATAGGAAGCTGGTTAAAGAAAACCGGAAAACGAGACCAAGTGGTCATCGCTTCAAAAATCGCAGGACCAGCTGAGTTTGCAAAACATATACGTGGAGGAGGATTTGTAAAACATGAATTGGAAGATGCGATTCATAAAAGCTTAGAACGTCTCGGGACAGATTATATTGATCTATACCAATTACATTGGCCAGAACGTAACACTAATTTCTTTGGACAAAGAGGGTATACACATGATCCTGATGAAGCTTGGAAAGATAATTTTGCGCAAATACTAGAAGATTTAGATGGCTTTGTTAAAGCAGGAAAAATTAGACAGATTGGACTTTCTAATGAATCTCCTTACGGATTGTCAAGATATCTAGAAGAAGCTCGTAAAGGAGCTCCTAAGATGATTACAGTGCAAAACCCGTATAGCTTATTAAATAGAAAAGATGAAGTTGGACTTACAGAAATCATGCATAGAGAAGGGGTAGGACACTTACCGTATTCTCCACTTGGTTTTGGACAATTAACAGGAAAGTATCTTGATGGATATCCACCAAATGCTAGGGTCACGTTATTTCCAAATTATAATAGATACCATAGCGAGACAGGTTTTGCTGCAACAAGACGTTATAAAGAAATTGCAGACACACACGGATTGAGTCTTACGCAAATGGCACTCGCTTTTGTAAATACACGACCTTTTGTAACGGCAAATATTATTGGAGCAACCTCTATAGAACAACTTGCAGAAAACATCGATAGTATACATGTTGAACTATCTGACGAAGTCTTAAAAGCTATTGAGGAGGTGCATGTTGCTATTCCCAATCCAGCACCTTAAGGATCAAGTGCAAAAGTTGTGGGATTTTGGGATTATGCAAAAATATTTGATAATCTAAAAAGGAAGAATTCTACGTTTCTAACGCC
>JBLHOX010000222.1:0-5716 GCA_047623725.1 Dokdonia sp.
TAAATCTTATGAAAAATCTACTATGGGCTTGTGCCCTATTGTTTACTGTGGTCGTATCTGCGCAAAGTGTTAAGATGCGCGGGGTGATTAAAGACTCTATAGGCGAGCCGCTCGAGTTTGCAAATGTGATAGCGACAGTAAGTAGCACGGGCGATTTAGAATCGTACGCCATCACAAACTTTGAGGGCAGATATCAAATAGATCTTCCTAAAAACGAAAGCTATATTCTAAAAGCGAGTTTTCTTGGATTTCAAACGCAAGAAAAAGCAATTACGGTTGCAGATGATGGAGAAGATTTTACGCAAGATTTTGTATTAAACCCATTAGCCTCTCAACTGGATGGCGTTGAGATTGTGTATGAAATGCCAGTTACGGTAAGAGGGGATACGATTATCTATAACGCAGATAGCTTTAAAACGGGTGAAGAAAGAAAACTGGGCGATGTGCTTAAAAACCTTCCTGGAATAGAAGTAAATGAAGATGGAGAGATTGAAGTAGAAGGAAAAGCAGTACAAAAGGTAATGATTGAAGGGAAAGACTTTTTTGATGGTGATTCTAAGTTGGCCACAAAAAACATTCCTGCAGATGCCGTAGACAAGGTAGAAGTATTACGTAATTATAATGAAGTAGGGCAAATGCGAGGTCTTGGTAATGATCAGGACAATGTTGCGATAAACATTAAATTAAAAGAAGGTAAAAAGAATTTCTGGTTTGGAGAAGTCACCGCTGGAGGTGGCGTTGTAGGTGATGATGAAGCTGGCTATCTCGCACATCCTAAATTATTTTATTACAGTCCAGACTACAGTCTCAATTTTATCACAGACTTTAATAATATAGGTGAAGTGCCTTTTACATTTCGAGACTATTTTAATTTTACTGGAGGTTTCAGGAACTTTAATCAAAGTGGTGGTACTCGTTTTGATATAAGTGATAGCGGTCTTGGTTTTGCAGTGACACAGAACGATCGAGCTAATGAAATTGAGACCAAGTTTTTTGCAGGTAACTTTAGTTATGCGGTCAATAAAAAACTAGATATAAGTGGTTTTGGGATCGCTTCAGACAACACAACTAACATTATTAATAACTCCATCCGTCAGTATATAGCAACGGGCACCGAAGAGAATACCAATAGCTCCACAGATCAAAACAATAAACTCGCAATGCTCAAAATGAGTGCTACCTATAAGCCAAATACAGACCTGCAACTAGATTATGACGTTCTTTTTAGGGCGAGTTCGCAAGAAGAGAATGCAAATGTTTTATCGCAGTTTGATGGGTCTACTAATGATATTCAAGAAATAAAAGAAAACAAACCATATTCTATCAATCAGAATGTGAACGGGTATTATACGCTTAATGAAAAAAATATTTTTGCGGGACAGATTCAGCACTTGTATCAAAACGAAGATCCCTTTTACAATGCGGTAACAGACCTTGTTCCTTTTAGCGGTATTCTACCCATTGATGAGAGTCAGAATCGATACAGCATCAATCAAGATAAAAACGTAAAGACAAATAAGCTTGACGCCAAATTAGATCACTACTATGTTCTTAATAATACGAGTAATATTAATTTTACCTTGGGGACTACATACAGTAATCAAAAATTTAACTCAAATATTTTTCAGTTGTTAGATAATGGGAATCGTGTTGATTTTAGTCAAACCCCGGATGATGATGGAGGCGGAGTGATGTCACTTATTAATGATGTAGATTATACATTTAGCGATGTGTTTTTAGGAGTGCATTATAAAGTGAAATCTGGTAAATTTACTTTTACACCTGGGGCGACCCTGCACAACTATAATGTATCTAGTGATCAATTAGGGCTTTCTAGTTCTGATAATGAAGTGAATATTTTGCCAGATCTCAATGTGATTTATAACCTAAAGAATAGCGAGAGTATTCGTTTTAATTATGACATAAGTTCGCAATACACAGATGTTAATGATTATGCAGAATCGTTCGTGTTCAATAATTACAATCGTCTTTTCCGTGGAAACAGAAACCTTGAGAATTCACTAAATCAAAGTTATAGATTGACGTATTTTAGCTATAACATGTTTAACTATACCAACATAAGCGGTTCTGTAAATTATACAAAGCGAGTGAATGGTTTTAAAAACCAAACACAAATCTTTGATATTAATCAAGTGAGTTCGCCGTTTAATATTGATAGTAATTTTCCTGACGAAACGTTTTCGGCAAATGGACGTTTTAGCAAGAGAATTAAAAAGATACAATTCCGAGCGAGTGGAAGCCTAGCTTTGAGCACCTCTAATAACCGAATTAATAATGAAATAAGAGAGAGTCAAAGTTTTACTCAAAACTACTCAACAAGTGTAAGAACAAGTTTTAGGGATTGGCCTAATTTTGAAGTAGGATACCGTGTTAATATTAATGAGTATGACAATGGCGGATTAGAACAAACCTTCTTTACGCAAAGGCCATTCGCAAATTTTGATGCACGTTTCTTAAAAGATTTTACCTTTAATGCAGAATGGGATTTTTATGATTATACTAATGATAGTAAAACCATCGAGAACCGTTATTCTTTTGTGAATGCAAATTTGTTTTACCAACAAAAAGATAGTAATTGGGAGTTTCAATTACAGGCGAATAATGTTTTGGATACAGCGTTTATTAATAACGACAGCTTTAGTGATCAATTTAACACGACCACGCAGTACTTTGTCTTGCCAAGAATTATGATGGTTGTGGTAAAGTATGATTTGTAGAAAATTATTTATTTTAAAGAAGCCTGCCTATATAACAAGTGCAGGCTTTTTTTCTGCATTGAGTAAAAAAGAAACGAATGCATAAAATTTTCTTAGTAATTGTAATTACTCTAGTCCTTGTTTTTGGACTTAGGTATTGTGAACATCAAAAAGATAATCGCGAGCAGTTAGTCGCAAATACGGCCTTGATTGAAAAACAGCTAAAAAACGTAGGAAAGCTCATCGTAACGGAGGGCAGTTACTCTCAAATTTACACGTACAATGACACCAAAAAACTGATGATGGGGATGGTAGATAGTAAAAAGAAAGCCATCGTGATTGTGAATGCTGAGGCTTCTATGAGCCATGATTTAAGCAAAGTAACTTCGGAAATAGTAACAGAATCAAAAACGCTACGGATTACTTTCATTCTTGAGTCCGAACTAAAAATTAATCCCAACATAGAATATTGTGATGTCACTGCAGATATCTGGAATCCATTTGAGGCTGAAGATTATAACTTGGTAAAAACCGCGTAATAGCTTAAATAAGAAAGAAGATTGAAGCTTCGACTTTAAGGAGTAATGCAAAAAACAGTCTCATTTCCGAATTACAAAAAAAATTATATTCTCACGAGTTCTAAGGGATGGGCGTTGGAGTATAAGAGCCAATCAATTAAAAGTGAGGCAGATTTAAAAGGGTTCAAATCTTAATAAAACTTATCAAAAGTAACTAAGTTATACTGTATGGCATAAATAACGAGACCCGCCATATTTTTCACATCTGCTTTTAAAAGTAAATTATTGCGATGAACCTCTACTGTTCTTGGGCTTATAAATAATTGCTCAGCTATCTCGGCTGTGGTTAATTGCTTGCAGATAAATTGAAGGACCTCCGTTTCTCGTTTAGAAAAATTTGATCTATCAAAGCTGTTGGCTTTAATTTTAGAAATGCGATTCGAGTTTCCCTCCTTAATGTATTCAAACACTTTGTCGTCATAATAAAAACCTTTTGAGTGCACTTCCCTTATCGTTTGTACCATCAATTTTGGGGTGCTATTTTTTGCCAGATAAGCAACGGCACCTATGGCAATCATATTGATAATAAATGGTTTGCTAAAATAGCTGGTAAGTGCGATTATCTTAATGTCTGGATACGTTTCTCTTATTATTTTTGTAGCCTCCACGCCATCCATTTCTGGCATTTTTAAATCTGTGATAATGATTTCTGGCAGTTTTTCAGCGTCTTGTAGTTGTTCAATTAAATCCTTCCCATCTGAGGCGCCAAATAAAATCGCAATGTCTTCATGCTTGCTTAATATAGCTCGAAGTCCCTGTCTAAACAAGAGTTCATCATCTGCTATTGCTATGTTAATTTTCATATTTACTATTTGGTTTTGATTACAAAAGTACATCCGTTATTCTCGATGCTTTCTATTGATAAGTTACAATTTAATATAGCAGCTCTACTTTTTATATTTTGCAGTCCTAATCCTGCTTTAATACCTATAGTATCGTGTTTAAATCCTTTTCCATTGTCCGTGAATTTTAATTCAAAGTAGTTAGAGTTTTGTGAGAGGTCTATAGTTAATTGAGACGCATCTGCGTGTTTTATAGCATTATTTACAAGCTCTTGCACAATTCTAAAAAGATGAAGTTCTTCCATACTAGACAAACACTGTATGGCATCAATATGATGCATTATTTGGAGTTTTGACGCATTTTGATAATCATCAAATAATTCTTCAAGTGCCACTTTAAGTCCAAATTTTTCCAAAATAGGCGGCAGTAAGTCGTGCGCTATTTTTCTAGAACTCTCAAGTACGCTGTTATTAATCGCTAGTATATGTTCTAGAGATTTTTGGTCTTCGGGATCTATTTCATCATTGTCCAGCAACAAATTTGTGGTAAGACTAATCACATTAAGTTTAGAACTAATGGCATCGTGCATATCTTGAGCGATACGTTTACGTTCTTCTTCTTGTGTGTCAATAGTAGCTTGTAATATTTCTTCTTGGTTTTTTAATTCGAGTTCAATTTTTTCAAATTCTTTTTCTGTTATTTTCTTTCGGGAATAAAAAAAGAACAACATCAGCCCGGTAGTAAGAAGTA
This sequence comes from Dokdonia sp., assembly GCA_047623725.1. Lineage (GTDB taxonomy): Bacteria > Bacteroidota > Bacteroidia > Flavobacteriales > Flavobacteriaceae > Dokdonia. The sequence continues at coordinate 4,829 of JBLHOX010000222.1, forward strand.
ATATGAATAAGATCCCATATCCTAGAATAGCAATTAGTTGTTCTTGATCTTCCATTTATAAATTGTTACTCTCCATTCTATCGTAATAATTAAGAGATAAATTAAGTATATTGCTTTACTCAAATCCCATATATAATCAGCAGTTTTGTCAGAAATTCCCACAAGATCTCCTTCTTTATGAAGGTAGGTTCCTAAGAAGAAAATAAATGAAGAGGTAGATAGGTATACTAAGACCCCTGCATTTATGATAAAAAATCTTTTAGTTTCCGTGAGTGTATTATAGAGATGAGTGATAGAGAAAAAAATTAATGGCACTGTGGTTATAATAACATCAATAAGATTAAATGTTACATATTTATCGGGTTTAATAATATAATAGCCTATCATTATTGCAAAAACAGAGATCAGTATGATGGTCACCCATTTTTTCTGGCTAGGCTTAAATAATGTTCTATAGAACAATCCTAAAATCAAAAACTGGAGCCCAAAATGAAAATGGCCAATGTATAGATTGTTTATGCCCTTTGACTGTAAGTAGTACATTGTAAAATGTGTCGCGAACAATGAAATAGTATACAGTGTTAATATTTGGATCAGCCTTGAAGACTTATGGTTTAGCCAACTATACCCATATAGTATAAGATTGATAACTGTAAATATTGAAATAAATATATCTAAAAAGTCTTTTGTGGTTTCCATTATTGACAATTAGCCGTGATTTAATGGACTTTTAGGATCACAAAAACGTGGGCAAGGCAATATAAAATCAAAAGCGCCACTGCCAGAAAGTGTTACCTTTAACTTGTTGGTAGTTTCCTCTACTTGGTCTTGATATTCTGCACCTACTGCTACAGCACCTACAAGTACCAGTTTTTCTTCTTCTGTACC